>DAOVVY010000051.1 GCA_030636885.1 Candidatus Nanohaloarchaea archaeon | reverse complement strand
GCGGGTATTTCTATCGTGTTAACTATAATCTCTATCGTGTTGGCTACTGTTTTTTTTGTTATGTCAGATAAATCAACAGAAATAAATCATCAAGAAGATATGTTGTTAAGTAATAAAATATTAGAGACTTGTAATAATGCATTACAAAGTCCAAATATAACTCCAACGTTATCAAATTTCACATGTAATTCTGATATTAAAAGCACAAAAATCTGTATGAATAATGTAACAATAATTGATGGGATGTTGTTTATAGATAATTGTGATTCAATTTATACAAAAACGAATATAATTGATGATGGTAATGTTATATTAACTAAATTTAAACCAACTTTTAATTTAGATGATACAATCCATTATATTTTGGATTCATAAAACGATTTAGAGAAAAATAGAACTTCATTATTTATAGAAAATAGTTATTTGAAATTAAGGCTTTATAATACTAATGGAACGGAGATTACAATTAAATATAAATTAGACGTTTTGGAAAATGAGAATTTTTATAATTTTAAAATACAATTTCATAAACCGACAGGACATTTATTTTTATATATAAATAATAAAATTGTAGCTTCAACTGTTTTTAATCAAATAGACTTAAATTTAATTAATTCAAAATTATATTTAGGTTCTGATGTTAATGGTGAAAATCAAGCTGAAGGTTATTTTAACTATTCAATGATTGGAATTTATCATTATCCTGAAGCAAGATATACTGTTGGCGCAGAAGAATCAGCACCTTTTTCATGATTTTGTGAGTTATATGTTTGTATTAATTGAGTTTTTATAATATTACAGAAATTAATTTAAAACTATCTTACCCTGTTTATATCAAGTGATAATTATGATGCCAGGAATGAATCCGAAACAGATGAAAAACATGATGAAGCAGATGGGTATGCAGATGGTCGAGATTGATGCTTCTGAAGTTGTTATCAAATGCGCAGACAAAGAGATTGTGATAACCAATCCGCAGGTCTCAAAAGTTAAGGCCATGGGTCAGGAAACTTTCCAGATTGTTGGTACTGTCTCTGAAAGATCGCTTGCCATTGCTGAAACGTTTACAGAAGAGGATGTCAAGATGGTTGCTGGGCAGGCTGAGGTGTCTGAAGATGTTGCGCGTACTGCACTTGAAGCTACAAATGGTGACATTGCCGAAGCTATCATGAAAGTTCAGGAAGAATGAAATCGTGATTTGAGTGGTGGGTCTTAAGGATTTGGTATACGGGATTGTTCGTGGACCGTCCGACAGGGTCGATTCTATAACTGATGATGATATCAAGAGATATATTGAATGCGGGACTGATTTTTGTCTTAAGGTCAGATGCTATCTTGATAAGTGTCTTGGTATTCCATTGGTCACTATATATGATTCTCAGAAGATATTCAATGTGATAAAAGAATGTTGAGATTCTGTTTTCTTTTGATGCATTGATTTAAATATTTTCAAGATATAATGTATTATTAGTGATTATATGTCTGGTGGAAATACTGGTGTTTTAACTTTAAAAAAAGCATATATGCGGGATTTAGGATATCCTAGTGACGATACTATGCCTGAATGTGTTGATATTAATGATAGTAGTATGCCTTGTTTTCAATCACGAGATACACAAGGATATAATGGAGGTTTTGTTTGGTTTGAAATTGAGATGTTACCAGATACTTTGAAGGATGTATATACTACTAATCATATAGAATCTTTATCTCCTTATCAATGGGAGGCATATTGGAATGTATTTATGCCTTTGTTTTTAGAAGAGATTAAAAATGATTTATGTGAATCTGTTGCAAGAACAGAAGAATGGCAAGATCATGCAATTTTAAGATCTGTTGGGTGTCGATAAATTTATTTTCTCATTTTATTTTTCTTTTTACTATCTTTGTCCTTACAAAATCTTCTCGGGCGCGCTCGTCAAGCTTTGACATTATCATCCTCTTGTCGCGGTTTAGGTTCGGGATGATGTAGTCTTCAAGAGCTGTCACTTTGCGTCTTGTATCTGCAATCTCTTTTTTTAGAATTCTTGAGTTGGAGTCAATCTCGCCGACTTTTAGAATAAGAGGTAAGGTATCTTCAAAAAGTGTTGCGGCGCCATCAAGTGTGGTGTCTGAGTCTGTGATGTTATAGCCGCGTTCAAGAATACTTCTTGAGTAATCAGGCGCATTAATCTTTAACAGGTTGACACCCATTATCTTTTTTTCTGTAATATCTGTGTCTTTTGCTGCGGTTACTGATGCGCTTAAGTATCGTGTTTCGATGTGACCTAATTGTCCTTGCGCATCTTTTAGTGTGTCAAATGCTTCAGTCATATTTTTTTGCATAGTCTCTCTTTTTTGTTTATGGTCTTTTGACATAGAAAAATATTCAAGTATAAGGGCTTCATTTTTTTCTTCAAGAAGGTTGTGGCCGGTTCTGCTTAGGTCAAGTGTTTCACTGATTCGTTTCAGTTCAGTTCTTGTCGGTTTTGTTCTTTCGCTAATCATATCTTTCGTACCAGAATCGTTCAATTATGTTTTTGTCAATTTTTGTCAGTTCTTCTTTAGGTAGAATCTTCAGTAGTTTCCAGCCGAGATTAAGCGTAGCTTTTACAGTTCTTTTTTTGTTCTGGTCTATGAATTCTTTGTCTATTTTAGTCTTGAACTTGAGATATTTCTTGTCAATTTCTGTCAGCGCGTCTTCACCGATTATGGCTTTTAGTTGCTCTAGTTTTTTTCCTCGTGTGTAGAATGCGTAGATCTGGTCGGATACGGACTTATGGTCTTCTCGTGTCATGTTTAGGCCTATACCATGGTGCATCATCCGTGAAAGTGAGGGTATGATGTCAATTGGTGGAAATATATTTTGTCTGTGGAGTGTAGGGGACAGGAGTATCTGGCCTTCGGTTATGTATCCAGTGAGATCTGGAATGGGGTGTGTAATGTCACCTTCGGGCATGGCTAGAATCGGGATTTGTGTGATTGAACCTTTCTTGTTTTTTATCAACCCTGTTCTTTCATAGATTGATGCCAGGTCTGAGTAAAGATATGGTGGATAACCGCGTCTGCTTGGAACCTCTTCTTTTGATGCTGATATTTCTCTAAGTGCGTTTGCGTAGTTTGTCATGTCTGAAAGTATGACCACTACATTTCTGTCATGTTCCCATGCAAAATATTCTGCGGTTGCAAGTGCTGCGCGTGGAGTCACTATCCGTTCTATTACCGGGTCGCCTGCCAGGTTGGCAAACACTATTATGTTTTCTAAAGCACCAGTCTTTTCAAATTCTGAGACGAAATAGTTCAGTTCGTCATTTGTGACGCCAATTGCTGCAAAAATTACAAGGTCGGACTTGATATTTTTGGCTATGTCTGCTGCTAATTTATTGTGAGGCATACCGTTTTCTGAGAAAATGGGCAGTTTTTGACCTCTGACAAGACTTAAAAGACCATCTATTGATGATAGGCCGGTTTCAATGAATTTATTTGGTATGTCTCTTGATGAAGGGTTTATTGGGTTGCCGTTTATGTTTATTCGTTTGTCTGGTATGAATTTCATGCTTTTTGGTTTTCCTAGCCCATCAAAGATACCACCTACCATATCCTCTCCTACACCGATTGTGAAACTTTTACCTAAGAATCGTATCTTTGTGCTTTTTGTGTCTATGTCTTGTGTACCCTCAAAGACCTCAATTATCGCAAGGTCATCTTTCAGTTCTAGCACCTGGCCTGTTCGTTTTGTGCCGTCCTCAAGCAGGATTTTTACGAGTTCTTTGTATTTTGCATCCTTTATGCCTTCAGCTATAATCAGAGGTCCTGCAACTTTGGTTATTGTCTCGTATTCTTTCAAATTATTCACCTTTGTCTAGGAGGTCGTCAAGGTCTATCTTGTTTGTTTTACCTAACAGTGTCTCTTCAATCTTTCTACCCAGTGCGCCAAATTCATCTCGTTTTTCAAATTTCATGCCTGCAATATGTTCTATTAAAGTTGGATTCAATATGTCTTTTAGTTCTTTGTCATGTTCAAGGGCTAGGAGTCCCATCTCATAGTAGATGACGAATATCTTTAGCATCTCGTATTGTTTGTTGAATGTGCAGTACATGTCTACATCATGGAATGCGTTTTGTTGTAGGAAATTTTCACGGAACAGTTCTGCAACTTTTAATAAGAATTTGTCTTTGTCTGCCAGACCGTCGTAACCTACAAGACGGACTATCTTTTCCAGTTCTTTTTCGTTTTGGAGGATGGTCATGAGCAGGTCTCGTAATTCTGACCAGTCATCGTAGGTGTCATCATTTTTCAGTTTCAGGTCATCTGTGTAATGTGAATAGCTTTCAAGCCAGTCGATTGCAGGATAATGTCTTTGGTATGCAAGTTCGCTTCTTAATGCCCAGAAACATCTGGTTATACTTTTTGTGGCCTGGACTACAGGTTCTGAAAAGTCACCTCCTGGAGGAGACACAGTGCCCATGATGGTCAGGCTACCGTTGTTATCGTTCATTGTCTTTACAATGCCTGATCTTTCATAGAATGATGATATTTTTGAAGCTAAATATGCAGGGTAGCCTTCGTCTCCCGGCATTTCTTCAAGCATGCCTGAAATTTCTCGTATCGCTTCTGCCCAACGCGAAGTTGAATCTGTGATGAGTAGAACATTTAGTCCCATGTCACGATAATATTCACCAATTGTAGTTGCAAGGTATATGCTTGAGATTCTGGCTGAGACTGGCATGTTGGATGTGTTTGCGATTATTATGCTTCTCTCCATTATGCTTTTGCCTGTCTTTTTATCTTTTATTTTTGGGAAGCTTGATAAGACATCTGCGCATTCATTACCTCGTTCTCCAACAAGTGCCATGATGACTATGTCTGCATCTGCGAACTTGGCTATCATTTGTGTAGTTATAGTTTTTCCGCAACCGAATCCGCCAGGGATTGCAGCACAACCACCTTTGGCTATTGGAAACATGGTGTCTATTACGCGTTGTCCTGTAATCAGTGTGTCTTGTGGTGTATATTTTTCTTTGTATGGTCTTTTTGTGTAGACTGGCCAGGTGGTCTGCATGGTCAGTTTTATTGTCTTTTCTTTGGTCTTCAATGTTCCGAAAATGTCTTTTACTGTGTAATCGCCAGATTTTATTTTTGCAATTCCAGTATCTGTTGCAAATATCTTGTGGGTTATGTTACCTGTCTCTTTTACTTCAGCTATTATGTCTCCTTTTTTGATTTTGCCTTCTTTGAGTTTTTTAAGAGTCCATATTGTCTTTTGGTTTAATGGGTCTTTTGATATTCCTTTTTCTATGAATTTATCCATATCTTTCAGTGGGCGCTGGAGACCGTCAAATATGCTACCTATTAGTCCCGGGCCTAAAGTTGCAGTGATTTGTGTGCCGACTGAAGTTATCAGGTCATCTATTTTTAATCCGTCTGTGTCTTCAAATGCTTGGATTATGGCTTTACCGTTTTCAAGTTTTATGATCTCGCCTATAAGTTTCTGTTTTCCTATGAGTACCTTTGAGTTCATCTTTGCGTTTTCAAGATCTTTTGCTTCAATTATGTGACCTGCAATTCTAGTGATTTTCCCCATTTTGTATTCCTCATCATAATCGGATTATTATCTTTCCCTGGTCTTCAAGAGTTTTTAATTCTGTTTTGAATTCTTCGGTCTTATTCTTGTCTACTATGAAGATCTTTTCGTCTTTTGCGTCTTTCGGATTGTTGTAACTTGTCTTTATGCCTGCTAGGTTGAAGCCTGTTACTGTGTCCTTATTTCCTATTACGCATATCATTTCCAAACACTTCTCAGAACGCTTTTTATCAGTCTTGTTTCCATCTCTTTCCTGAATATGAATTCAATGTATAGACCTATACCGAACGGATCTGACATAAGAGCTTGTCTTGCATGGGTTTCAAGGGTTTTTTGCGATATGTTTTCGGTTGTGTTTTTGCTGAACAGGTATGGTTGCGCATGATGTTTACCAAGTCTTGATATTGTTTTTGTGTCTATCATCTGCTTGTATAGTTTTATGAATTTTATTACGGGTTCTGTAGTTATTTTTTCCAGTTCGGTCATGTATCTCTTGTCTAGTTCATGTTCTAGGTCTGATATTTTTTGTGTCTTTTTATAATTTGTCAAACCTTCCTTATATGCTTGATACCATGGGGTTCCTTCAAGAGAGTTTTCTAGTGTGTTTAAGTCTTTTATGGTTTCTGTGGTATTGTAGATTTCTCCGTATCTTGTCAGGTCTTTTTGTATTTGGTTGATTGGTATATTTGCGCTTAAGCCACGAATTATCAGTTTCAGGTTCTGCAGGTCAAATCTTATCAGGTATCGGTTGAAGTCTTCAGCATATCTTTTTGGGAGGAATCCGGTTACTTTTGTTAGGTTT
>DAOVVY010000033.1 GCA_030636885.1 Candidatus Nanohaloarchaea archaeon | reverse complement strand
TAGGTGTATCTAAATATTGTATGCAACCTATAGGTGTCTCTGATAATTTCAGTCAAAAAACAACGCCTGATAATGGTGCTGTTGTGTCTGCGCACGTCAAGGATTCTAAGATAATACCTATATATTGGTTTAATGTTTTTGATCTGCCTGAAATAATTGATGGT
This sequence comes from Candidatus Nanohaloarchaea archaeon, assembly GCA_030636885.1. Classification (GTDB taxonomy): domain Archaea; phylum EX4484-52; class EX4484-52; order EX4484-52; family GLR71; genus GLR71. Next base: position 7,699 of record DAOVVY010000033.1, on the reverse strand, counting down.
TGCTACAAGGCAATCAAATTACATTCTGATATTGGGCAGGTAGCAATTGATGATAAAAGGGTTATTGATTTTGTCAATAAGATTAATCTGCCTGTCTTTGTTCATACAAATGAGAATAAAGAATTCTCAAATCTGGACAAGGTGATAAAACTTGCAGAGAATGTTGAAGTGCCGGTGGTTGCGCTTCATTCCGGGTCTGTGACAAAGACATTTTTTAGGTTGGATGGGTATAAATTTCCGGACAATATCTATTTTGAGACATCAGGGATACAGTATGCGTTCATATTGAAAAAAATATATCAGATGGTTGGCGCAGATAGGATCATATTCGGCAGTGATTATCCTTTCGGTGACCCGAGGGTGTCACTTGCGATGATTGAGACGCTTGATGCTACAAAAAAAGAGTATGCTAACATTGTCGGTAAAAATATAGAAAAGATTCTTAAGTTGTGATTTATTTTGATTTCTTATCTTTAACAGTATCATATAACTTATACGTTGCGGATGCGAACCATACAAGGTTCAGTATTATGAATGGGATGCTATTTAATGTGTATGCGTAAACTGTCAGAAGACCTGCGCCTCCTATATTCATCAATATTGAACTTTTTGAGTCTACTGACAGCTTATGGAATTCGTCAAGGATGAAGGCGATAAGTATCAGTGCCATACCAGGTAGTCCTATAAATAATGGGTCCATGCGTAGTTTTTGTCTGTCTGGGTTTATATGTGTTTTTTGGTCCTATGCAAAACTATATAAAAATATGATGGTGAAATCAGTATAGGTTAGCAAGATGGCTGAAAGTGAAAAAAAGACATATAATTTACAGTATCATGAGGTAATTCTTCTTAAGAAATTGTCTGAGATGAAACAATCGACAGTCATTGCGCTTGATAAGATATTAGGTATTGATCAGGCTGCGGTGGTTCGTGCAGCTATGACTCTTGCACAACTGGGTCTTTTGACGATTGATGAGAGTGACAAGATGGTTGTTGCGCTTACCCGGGACGGCAAGACTGTGATTGATAAAGGTCTGCCTGAGAAACAATTGATTCATGCAGTCATTAAAGATAAGGTAATGATTCTTTCAATGATTGATATCAAGGACCGAAATATTGCTCTTGGTTGGGCAAAAAAACAGGGTCTTGTCGAACTTGAAAAATCTGATAACGATATGGCTGTCAAGGTGACAAGCAAAGGTCTGGATTTTTATAAGGTCAAATCAGATATTGAACTTGCACTTGAGAACATTGTCAATAATAAGCCAGTTGACAAGGGTATGATTGAGACTTTGAAAAAAAGAAGGTTGATTACGGCTGAATTTAAGACAGTAAGAACACTTTCGATGACAAAAGACGGTGAAAAGATTGCAAAATCTGTCAAGCTTGTCAAAGAGGTCAGTAAAGTCACACCTGAATTATTAAAAGATGGGAAATGGAAAGAGGTCAAGTTCAGGAAATATAATGTTGTTGCACCTGTAGCACCTATCTATCCTGGCAAGAAACATTTCGTGTCACAGTCGCTTGAGTATGTAAGACGAATCTGGCTTGAGATGGGTTTCAAGGAGATGGAAGGTAATCTTATCGCTACGTCATTCTGGAATTTTGATGCGCTTTTCGTGCCACAGAATCATCCGGCAAGAGAGATGCAGGATACATTTTATGTTGATGTCAAAGAAGGTAGGTTGTCAGACAAAAAGGTAGTTGCTGGTGTCAAGAAAGTGCATGAGACTGGAGATGAAGAATCTTGCGGTTGGGAATATGATTGGAAAGATGATGAAGCAAAGACAGTCGTCTTAAGGACACATACCACTGTGCTTTCTGCGCAGACAATCGCAAACATCAAAGAGTCAGATCTGCCTGTCAAGTATTTTGCGATAGGCAAATGTTTCAGGAACGAAAGTCTTGACTGGAAACATCTTTTTGAATTCTATCAGATGGAGGGCATTGTTGTTGACAAGAATGCAAATTTTAAGCAGTTGTTAGGTTATCTTAAAGAATTTTACAAGAAGATGGGTTATACTGCTGTCAGGATACGACCTGCATATTTCCCTTATACTGAGATGTCATGCGAGGTTGAGGTGTTCCATCCTAGAAAGAAGGAATGGGTCGAGCTTGGTGGAGCTGGAATCTTCAGGCCTGAGGTTGTCAAACCGTTACTGGGTATTGATGTACCTGTACTTGCATGGGGGCAGGGGCTTGAAAGGATATTGAGCGAGTATTATAAGATTACAGATATCAGAAATCTTTACAAGAATGATGTTTCAAAATTGAGGTCTACAAAACTTTGGATGTGGTAAATTATGCCTACGGTGAATCTGAACAAGAAGAAAGTGCTTGAATACATAGGCAAAAATATATCTGACGAAGTCTTATCGGAAAAGATACCTATGATTGGTACTGATTTAGAGGGAATAACTGCGGATGAGATCTCTGTTGAGATATTTCCTAACCGGCCTGATATGTTGTGTGAGGAAGGGTTTGCTCGCGCATTAAAAGGTTTTTTAGGTCTTGAGAAAGGATTAAGAAAATATGATGTCAACAAGAGTGATTATACTGCAACAATTGATTCTTCTGTTGTAAAAGTTCGGGAATTTGCGGTAGCTACGGTCATTAAAGGTTTAGATATTGATTCTGATTTCATAACACGGCTTATGCAGGTGCAAGAGAAGTTGCACACTACGCATTCGCGTAACAGGAAAAGTGCGGCAATAGGTGTGCATGACCTTGATACTGTCAGTTTTCCTCTGAGGTATACTACAAAAGGTAAGGATTTCAAGTTCATTCCTCTTGAAGGTAAAAATGAGATGACAATTGAGGAAATATTAACTGTTCATCCTAAAGGGAAAGCGTATGCGCATCTTGTCGATAAGGATGTATATCCAGTATGGCTTGATGCAAAAGACAAGGTGGTATCGTTCCCGCCCATAATCAATGGTGCTCATACTACTGTGACTGAGAACACAAAAAATTTATTGTTGGATGTAACTGGTACTGATGAGAAAGTTGTGTTACAGGCATTGAATATTATGGTTGCTATGCTTGCTGATGCGGGCGGTAAGATTTATGAGGTTGATGTTTCTGGGAGTAAATACCCAATCATAGTGCCTAAACTTATGGAACTTGACATAAGCTATGCAAATCGGCTTTTAGGTCTTGAGCTTGATGCTGGGTCTGTTGTCGATTATCTTTTGATGATGGGGCTTGGTGCAAAGAAATTATCTGATTCAGTTGTTGAGGTTTCAATTCCATGTTATAGGACAGACATTCTTCATCCAATGGATCTTGTCGAAGACATTGCAATAGCTTACGGTTATGAGAACTTTGAGAGTGAGATGTCGGATGCTACAACTGTGGGATCCGAGTCTCAGAAGACTGTTTTCTTAAGGAAGGTATCTGAGTTGCTTGTGGGACTTTCATATCTTGAATGCAAGAGTTTTCACATGACTAATGCAAAGACGCTTTTTGAGAAGATGAATCACGAGGTCTCTAAAGATTTAGTTCGTACTGCAAATGCAGTCAATATAGAATATGATGCCATGCGGGATAGGTTACTTTCGGGACTTATGAAGATACTTTCTGAAAATACGCATAATGAGTATCCACAAAATCTTTTTGAGGCAGGAACTGTTATATCGCATGATGATTCATCTGAGACTAATGTTTCTGAGAATACAAACATTGCAATGGTCTCTGCGGGACTTACATCTGACTTTTCGTCTATGAAAGCTGTGATTGAGACTTTTGCGTTAAATCTGGATGTGGCTATCGGGTTTGAAGAGCATGAGGATCCGTCTTTCATTTCTGGGCGTTGCGCTAAACTTATTCTTTCTGGTGTACAGATTGGTGTGATTGGTGAATTGCATCCTGAAGTATTAGTCAATTGGGGACTGGATGTGCCTGTGGCTGGGGCAGAGATTGAGCTTTCAAAAGTTATGGATGCTGTGTTCAAGTAGAATTTTTTATTGGTATGCTTGTTCGTTGTATTCTGCGTCTTTTATTTTTATTGTCAATCGTTTAATCAGTTCTATTGCTGCATAGTATTTTATCTTTTGACCGTTGTCTTGTATCATGTAGTTGTATGCTGGTGATTTTTGATCCTCTTTTTTTATGAAATGAAGTGTTGTGTCTCCTGTATAAGTCTCTATACTGCCCTCTTTTAAGGCTTGAATGAATTCTTCGCTGTTCCATTTTTTTATATCTTGTCTTATCTTTTCATTAAACATGAGTATATATTGTTCTTTGATTTTTATCAATCTTTTAGTATTTTTGTTTTATTTGTGTATTGATTTAAAAATTTTCATTTTATAATATTATGTATGGGTAACATAAAGCTTGTGGTCTTGGATCTTGATGGCACTGTTGTCAAGTATGGTGGTCGTTGGCATTGTAGTTGGGATGCTATAGGTGATGCTTGTGGGCGTAAAGAAGAACATGATAAGCTTTGTGATTATTATTATTCTCGGAAAGATAAGTATGATGAGTGGTTACGGAAAAATGCAGAACTTCTTGTAGGGATTAAGATTTCTGATATGGGTCGTTTGATTTTTCCGCCACCTTATGTGGACGGTGTCAAGGATACCGTGCGATTTGTTAAGGATAAGGATTGTATATGTGGGCTCCTTTCAAGTGGGGTTGATTTTGTGGCTGATAGGGTGAAAAGTGATCTTAATCTAGATTTTTCTGTGGCAAACAGGCTTGATGTAGCTGATGGTGCCTTTACAGGTACTGCAAAGACTATTGTTAATCTGTGGGATAAGGATAAGAAACTTGTTGAGTTGGCTAATAAGTTCAATGTGCCGTTAAGTCAAGTCCTTTTTATAGGTGATCATGAGAATGATATATCTGCGATGGATGTTTGTGGGCATAGTATCGCTTTCTGTCCTAAGACTAATGAGGTTCGAGATGTGGCAGATGCATCTTTTGACTGCTGGCATAAGATAAGAGAATATATCGAAAATGAGTTTTTTGAGTGAACAACCAAAACTGTTATATATGGATATTCTATTTCAGGCGAAACCTTTATATACTTTAAACAATCTATATATCTTTATTCGTGTTATTGCGGATAAAATCTTTTTAATTTGAAATAAAAAAACATTTGAATAACAGTACTTCTGTTTTTGAATATTAATAAACGGTGATACATATCAGCTTAGAACAATTAATGGCAATGAAGAGAGAGATGCTAGGCATGGGTAACTTTAGGGAAGTTGAAAGAATAAACAAGATAATCAAGTTCCGAGGACCTCAGGTTAGCGCAAACATAAACGAATAAACTAGAAATAATTCTTTGAGTTTTTTTCGACGGTTTTTGTTTTGATAGTCTTTACTATCTTTTACTTTATTTTTTATATATTTTTAATTTATCTTACTTAATCTTGATTTTAGAAAAAATAAAAAAGCGAAGAACGAGATTTGAACTCGTGATATGTTGATCTGCAGTCAACCGCCCTACCGAACTAGACTATCTCCGCATGAATTATTATTAAATTGCTGAGTTAATTTTATATATGTGATTGTCGGCGCAGATTTTTTTTGAGGCAATCAAAAATCTTATAAATATAACATTGTTATGTATAGTGTGTAGGTAGTTTTTATGGCATTGAACACAGATAAGATACGGGCGGATTTTCCAATACTTAATTCTAGTAAGCCACCGGTCTATTTTGATAGTGCATGCATGACACTCAGACCGCAGCAGGTAATCGACAAGATCAGTGAATATTATATCAAGTATCCTGGATGTGCAGGCAGGAGTCTTCACAGCATGGCACGGATGGTCACTGAAAATTATAATGGTGCGCGGGAGAATATACAGAAATTCTTTAATGCAGGTGCTCCTTCTGAAATCATATTTACAAGGAACACTACTGAGGCGATAAATCTTGTGTCGCGCGGTCTTAATTTCAATAAAGGTGACGTTGTCCTTACGACTGACCGTGAACATAATTCTAACCTTGTACCATGGCTTGTGCGATCAGAAAGAGATGGAATCAAACATACTGTGGTGGAGTCTAAGGGTGACAATACTTTTGATCTGGCGCGTTTTGAGGACATGATGACCCGTGATGTCAAGCTTGTGTCGATGGTGCACACATCTAATCTTGACGGGTATACCATTCCTGCTGAAAAGATAATTAAGATAGCTCATGATCATGGTGCTCTTGTCATGCTGGACGGTGCGCAGAGCGCACCACATAAAAATATTGACCTGAAAAAGCTTGATGTTGACTTTTTTGCGTGTTCAGGGCATAAGATGCTCGGTCCATCCGGAATCGGTATGCTTTATGGGAAGAAAGATCTGCTGTCTGGATTGAACCCTTACAATGTCGGCGGGGATACGGTCGTCGATACGACTTATTCAAGTTATAAGTTATCTGGGTTGCCTGAACGGTTTGAGGCCGGGTTGCAGGATTATGCGGGGGCAATTGGTTTTTCTGCCGCATGTGATTATATTGGCGGTATAGGGATTGATAACATATCTCGCCATGAAACTGGTCTTAATAAATTGATGACAGATGGTGTCAAGGATATACCTGGTCTGGATATAATCGGTCCGGATGATTCTTCTTTGCGAGGCGGTATACTTTCGTTTTCAGTTGATGGTATAAGTCCGCATGATATCGTGATGCTTCTTGATCAGTCGTCGTCTATAATGATGCGGTCTGGTGCGCACTGTGTTCATTCTTGGTTCAATGCGCATAATCTTCCTAATGGTTCTGTACGGGCGTCGGTATATGCATATAATACAAAAGATGAGGTCAAGGTCTTTGTTGAGGCGCTCGGCAAAGTGGTTGATTTCTTTAGAAAAAGTTAATTTATTTTTTTATCGCTTCTGATGCAATGTCCTTTATTGCGTTAAAGCTTTCTTCTGCATCTTTTCTTGATCTTGCCTGTTTTATCCTTATGAAACTATTTGAGAATATGAAGATCTGCCTTTTGCCGTAATCGGCTGATATTGTGTCTATCTCTTTTGAGTAGTTGATGTCTGTGAAGTCTTTGTCGGCTTTCAGGATCTTGTTCAGTTTTTCCATGTCATAGTAATTGTCAATGTCTGAGACTCGTGCCTCTGCCATTATCATGCCTTTGGTGTGGCAGGGTCTTATGATCAATATGTTATTTTTTTTTGTCATGTGTATCAATCTTTTGTTTTTATTTAAGAATTTAAGATAAAAGAAAAAAAAGAGAAAGGGTTTTTAATCCCTTAACAAGCGCCGGAAGGTGCGATGTTTGTATTTGTGGACAGTGTTGTCTCACAACCTTCTGTATCTTGGTTTACTGCGCAGAAGTTTGTCTTGATCTCGTCTGCAGGCAGTGCACCACCGAACTTGACTTGGTTGTTTACAAGGAATGTGGGTGAACTTCCAACTCCTAGTTCATCTGTCAATGCGATGTTTGCTCGTAGCAGCTCTTTTCCTTCATCGCCTTTGAAACATGTGTCTATGGTCTCAATGTCGATTGAAGTCTCTGTTGCGCAAGCTTCCCATGTGGTGTCAAGGTCCTGTCCTGCTTCATAGTTCTTGTTCTGGCAAAGTATGTAATCAAAGTATGTGTCTTTTGCGTATTTGATTGCACAGACCTGTCTGCCGGCAGGCAGGTTTTGTAAAATGATTACACCGATTTAAAACGTGGCTTATCTGTGTAATCTTGTAATTTTCCGCCAAAGGCGGATCTGCCTAAGGTATGAAATCTATAT
>DAOVVY010000067.1 GCA_030636885.1 Candidatus Nanohaloarchaea archaeon | reverse complement strand
TACAATCCAATAGATTTAAGCGCATCAACAATGGATAATTTCATACCCGAATCCGGATATTGGATCAACATGACCGAATCCGCAACCCTAACATTTTCTTATTGATAAAAAAATAATCAATAACCTATATATGAGACCTCTGCACAAATAGTAATCAGGTTAAGATGGCTAGGTCTGTATTGTTGTTTGCATTAAGCATAGTATTATCATTGTCATTTGTTCTATATAGTCCTGCAATTAGTAATATTGTTGAAGCAACAAGTCCTGTAAATCTTACAGTTACAACATACACAGGTCAGTCTTATCTGAATATAAATCAAAGTGATAAGTTTAATGTGGGTTTTTCTGAAACAAGTTATACAAGTACTACTACTGTCACAATCTATATTCCTCCAAATAATAAACTTTCGACAAATAATAAACCATATTTTTTCATAGATAATAATAGTATCGGGGGTTCTTGCACTGCTTGTGGTTGGTTAGATTCAAAAATCATAAATTATTTAGATGATAATGAATCACTCTCTGTAGTAAATATAACATATACAATAAATAATCCAAACTATGGCAGTATCATCAACATCTACTTCAACGCAACCCCGATAAACCCTCAAGCCATATTACACACCAACTGGACAGGACTCATAGACACAGACACCTATTCAACCCAGACCCCATTTACAATCAGAACACCACACCTAACAATTACTGACAACCCAACCCCAACATCAAGAACAGTCTATCTCGGCGACAATTTAACTATTGGTGAAATGATAATATCTAATTCAGACAGCCAAGACTACACAGGTGATGCCTACAATATCACAGCAACAGCAGACAATATCACCAACAGTCTTGAAATCTTATCAAACAAGATAATAGATGTCATAGATAATCTGTCCTCTGGAGAATCCACAGACACAGGACAATGGACAATCAACGCAAAATCACTAGGACTATCAAACATATCAATCATTACAAAAGATCAGACCACAGCTTATAACGACACAATAAACGTAACAATAAATGTAGTCAACCTCACAGTCACACCAGCAATACTTGAAGATAACCCAAAGATAGGTGAAATGATAACAATCATCGCAAACATAACAGACAACGCATCTGAACTTTTTCAACCAGACATAAATTCTATCTATGCAAACATCTCATATTTAGCTTTAAATGAAACTTCCGGTAATTTAGATATCTATGAATCTCAAGCATGTCTGAGTGGCTCTTTTAGCTTGAACGAAACCTTAAGTGGAACAGACTACACAGTCTTTACCTGCAACACTTACATCCCCGAAAGATCAGGCCTTTACAATCTAACAATATCAGTTACTGATCAATATTTTACTGATAACGGTACTGCTACGATACTAAAATCAAAAACAACAACCAACACCTCAAATTTCACAGTATCTTTCGGAAAACTAAACATAACAAACACATTCGCGATGATGATGTCAGTGAATGACTCATTCGACAACTCTCAAGGATTCTGGCAATATGGTGAGGTGGAGGGATCTAAATGGGTATATGATGGTCATGGTTCAAATATGACGATATATTTTGAAAATATAGTTACTGGTAATAAAAACGATAATATCAACTTACTATCTAATCTTCCAGACAGCAAGGATACATATGTTGAAGTAGATATATTTATGTCCTATGATGAAGATACTAATTTCGGAATAATTTTAAGAGATAATGGCGCAGGACGATATATGTTTATATTTGATTATTCTGCAGAAGATGAGTTTGGAAATTATTCAGTTTTTTCAATTATTAAAAGAATAGGTAATGAACCATCAACAATTGCTTCTGGTAAATATTATACTGATGTTGTAGAGTTCCATAAAGTTTCAGTTTATGCAATAGGCAATGAATTTGTAGGTCTTGTCGATGATAACATTGTAGTTCATGGTTTTGATAATGATAATCCTATTGAATCCGGAAAAGTTGGCATTTATACCACTAACGACAGGATTTTCGATAACTTTAAAGTATACAACATACTTGATCCAAAAGATGGTCTTTTAAATGGTCAACCATTTGAATTACGCTCATTCACAGAAGTGATAGAAGGTGATATATGGGGTCCTATAAATTATACCTTGTCCCTTGCAAATTCAAAAATAACAAACATATCAAATCTCCAATTTTCAAACACATCAAACCTACGTCCGGGAACTACACAGATAATCAACTGGACTCTTGAAACCACAGAATTAGGCGACACAAACCTAACAATTGACATCACGCCGACTTACGGAACAAAAACCACAAACGAAATAAACACAACGATAGTTCCTTTATTTACATACGCAGATAAAGCCATCATAAATTATAGTGATTATAATATACTTTACATCAATGTCACAGGTTTCGGCCCATCACTGCAAGGTCCAAACGGTATGTTTACAGCGACAATAAAACAAGAATATATAGAGACTGCAACAGAAACAACAGATTTTAATTTTCATACATCTGAATCAGACATAGATAATGGTTATTATGTGTATTGGGCATATTACACCACAACAAAAATGTCAGGAATTTACGACCTAAACTTTACAATGGGAAACCAATATGATCAAAACATCACAAACACAACAGAATCATTTTTTATCAATTATGGGACTTTAAATATTTTACTTTCAACACCTGCTACAGTAGTAAATGGTACTTACGCTACACAATCAGCTGAAATTAAAGCATCGGGTGGTGACCTACGAAATCTCTCATTAAATTTTACATCTTATAATACGACCGTAATTGACATATCTCAAACAGATGTTATAAATAGAACTCATAATAATTTATCATCTGGAACTTCTTTTGAGTATTCATGGAATATTTCTGCAAAAAACACAGGAGTCTCAAATGTAACAGTTAAAGGGGTTGCATCATTTGGTACAGTTTTACAAGTGAATAATGATACAATAAATGTTACATTAGCACCCGATGAAGAAGCACCAAAAATCCATAATGTCTCAGTAGAATATAATTTAGTAAATCTAAAAGAGCACATTACAATTTATGCAGACATAACTGATAATTATTATGTTGATACTGCAATCGCCCAAGTCTTTTATCCTAATTTATCTGATTATTCTGAAAATTATACAATGAATACAAATTATTCAACAGGTGAATTTTATTTCATATTTCAAAACACAACCCTATTAACCAATGAAACCGATTTCTACAATATTCAAATCTATGCAACTGATGTGGCGGACCACATAAACGCTTCAGACAACACCACAACCTTCAACACAACAAACAAATACACTATTGGCGCAGATTACCTCAATTACAATCTATTTAATCTTGGCGAAGATGTAATCTCAACAGTTCCCGTATACACAGTAAATAACAATCCTATAACTGATTTCAACCTAACTCTTTTAATGAAAAAGTCCGGCGATGAAACTGACACAGTCCTTCTACCAAACAACCAAACAAACACTTACCCCTACAACATCAACGCCTCAGACCCAATAGGACTTTACAACCTTGATATGAACGTTTCAAAAGACGGCAACACTGCAAACCTTTCAGGAACATTCACAGTAAGTAATGTTTACACCGTGGATTTTATTCAACCTACATATAATTTCCAGACTCAAAAACCACAAGCGTATCTTTATAATTCTGCAAGTCCTCTGATTGAAGTATTAAACGTAAGGGGTGAACAAGTAGAATCTTGGAATGTTGATGTCTGGATAACTTGTGCACAAGAAGATAATTTGACTTTATATTTTAATGAAGATTGGCAATATTACGTTGATACCGGCACAAAAGCATGCCAAATGCCATCTTTTGAAGGATCTTTTAACATATTAGCTTTTGTAAATGATACCTACAATAATTCAGGAGCATCAAGCATACAGATGACTCTACAAGAATACACAGCCCCTCCAGCAGGCGGTGACAGCGGGGGCATGTCTTCCCCACCATCATCAGGTTTCCCACCATCTCAAGACTTCACAAATTACTCAAGTTACGAAAAAAGAACTGAATTCTTTTTTTATACCGATATGCGCGACCTGAACATGTTCCAGGGCGAAATAAGAGACATGACATTCTCTTTAGAGAACACAGGAGACTATGACTTGAATATAACGACCTCTTACGAATTAGATGATTTGACCCTAATAATAAACCACTCATATTTTGTGAAATCAAAAAACAAGCAATCCATACCTATAAAAGTTATATCAACATTGTCAGACACACCAAAAACATACTTTTTAAAATTAAAGATGACTCAAGGTGACATAGTCAAAGAAGAGACTGTAACAATCTGGCTAGAAAAAAATCAATTGATCTATGACCTTGAATCTTTAGAACATGATTTATTGAGACTAAATAACATGATTGCCGACATGGACCGTATTGGCATAAACACCAAACCTTATCTACAACAGTTAGAACTATCAAAACAACTGTTACAAGCTGCAAAAACTGCAATTGCATCAAACAATATAACCTCTTTAAATCTTCAGACAACTCAATTATCCGATTCGTTAAAATCTCTCGATAACACACTTATTGAAAATGAACAAATAAGATGGTTATTTGAAAACAAACAAAATATCGCAGGCATAATAATCTCAACAATAATCTTATTATTCTTATTAAAAGAATACATATATCCATTAATTTACCTATCAATAAAGATACAGAGACTGAAATCTAAAAAAAGTTTACTTGAAGCTGAGGAGAAATCAACCGAGAAAGAATATTTCACACGAGTCATTGATAAAGTGACATTCAATAAAATCATAACTGAGAAACATGAAAAATTAACCGATGTCAGAACACAACTTGTACGGATGAATAAGTCTCTAACAAGACTCACACATGGTCATCGCATCAAATCCGAAGACTTAGGTAAAAAACACAATTTAAGACAAAAAATAAAATCTCTATTTAAACCAAAACCCTTAAAACAACCATCCCTCAAAAAGATAAACAATCCTTTATCGAAGTTAAAATATTTTATGCACTCAAAAAAACAACCAATCACACCACCAAAAACGATAGCGCCTATAAATCTTGCCGAAAAGACACCAATATATCCAAAAAAAGCTGGGTATACCAAACTACCGGAGGAACCTCTGGAAAGCCTCTTTTATTCTATGGGCAAAAATACTATTCGATAGAGCGGGAAAGAGCTTTCTATGACATCTTGTTGAATCGTGTAGGTCTAAGTTTAT
>DAOVVY010000037.1 GCA_030636885.1 Candidatus Nanohaloarchaea archaeon | reverse complement strand
ATTTTTTCAAGTTCTTCTTTTGTATATGTATTTCTGTTTGGTTTCGATCCTATCTGTTTCAAAAAAGATCTATAACCACCATATCGTTTAAAAACAGATTGTGATATACCTAATTCTTTATTTGTCGGAGTTCTGCCACCTAATTCTTCCTTTTTTTTATTGAATTTATCTAATAATTGTTCATGTGAATACCCCGAAGTGGATGAATTATCAATCATCCTCTTTATTTTATCTATTTTAGGAGTCCAAACATCAAGAAACTCTATTAATTTGGGGCGAATCCTATCACCAAACACAGAATTTGGTGCTTTCTTACCGTTGAATCTATCATCCAGTATATCATATTCAAAATCTGTAAATATCTTTGATTTGTTATGTGTACCCATCTCAATCAATCCTCAGTCAATATATAAAAACCTACACCAAGACTACTAAAAAATAATAGTGCAACTATAAACACACTAATATTATATTCACAGATAGCATATAACCAAAATAAGAATGGTATAATTATAAGAGTTGTACCTACCTTTTTTCTTGTTGATTTAGTCTTTAATAATACTTTTATATCCATGTCAATCAATCCTCATATCAACTACTTAACACATCAAATCCTTCTAAATCCATGATTATCTCTGCAACCTCTATATTTTGACGATAAGTCTCAGTCGCATTGTGGTCAATTATAGTTTTATCATTATCTTTTACAATCAGTCTGTGACCAACATAGTTCTTAGTACCACCAGTGACAGTTGATCGGAACAAATCAGGTTGTGTGTGTTTTGTATGGGATTCAGTGACTAAATCAACATCTAACTTTGGATGAACAGCTTTAAGGTATTCTGACATCTTTTCGATAGAAGGACACCTAACTGTGGTAACAGTAACATCATAAAATGATTTCAGGTGGGATTGCATCTTCTCCCTAACAGTGATTATTTCTTTTTTATTCATTCTCCATTACCCCGTTCATTTTTCATTGAATAGATTTCCAAGACCATCTTCTTTTGATTGTAAAGCTATAATTAAACTTCTAATTTCCGTCCATTTAATTGTTGCTAATTCTCTCGTCTGTTTTGAATCTGAATCTTCAAAATCTATAATTAATTGTTCTTTTTTACCTGTTGAATCAGTAAATTTCATTCTTCATTACCTCAATTCCCTGAATCTTATTCTCATTAAAAGGTCTTTATCCTGATATACCCTATCAAAAGCAACACCTTTTATTTGTGGTTCTTTATTTATACCAAATTTTGCTACATCAAAGAATATATTTGCATCTTCTCCATTAATTTCCTGTAACTTGTTTATTAAATCCTGTACTTTCATTCTAATTACCTCGTTCAGTTAAAGGGAGTTTCTTATTTCCTTATGATACAGATATGTATTAGTATCTATATATAGTTATCTGTTTCATTGGCTGGATTGTTGATGAGAAAGAGGGTGGCAAGGTTCAAAAATGTCTATACTATTACCGTTATCCTTATCAATCACTATCCATTGGAATCTTTTCACATCGGATAATACACTTCGCCACCAATCAGAAGTATGTTTGGTGTTAGAACCACCATATTGCACACTTAATCCTATCTTCTTGACTAAATAGAAAAATTCTTCCCTATCTGGATTAGATGGGATAAATACAACACTTGACTGGGATATTAGATTCTCTGATACATCTTTAATTCTTTGTGTGGATACAGTCATCTTAATACCTAAATATCTTCTTCTATTGATATTAAGCATGATTTCCTCTTTTGAAGAAGTATCGCCATCTTGAGGAATAAAAGCATTGGCTTCGTCAACAATAATCTCAAGCGGTATCTTTATCTCACTCTGAAAACCTGCAAGAATACGGTTGATTATAGCAATATATATCTGTGAATATAAAAAAAAGTTCTCATAATTTTCTAAATTAATCACTATAGTCTTCTTTTCTTCAAGATCTGCCCTAAGACTGTCAATCACATTGTGCATAGTACCGATTACATTACTTTCTTGTAATACTTTCAACCGTTTAAGGAAAGTCTTTTTATTCCTCTCATCAATATCAGAGGTATTAGTAACAAAAGTGGTTATAGCATCCATATTAATATTTTCAATTTCGTCATTATTAATATATCGCCAGATAGTCTCGAAAATAAGTCTTTTATTGGTATCTTTCGGGTCAGAAGGATGAATCTCCAACAATTGCATCCAATCAATTCTTTTTAAATCATTAACGCAAAATTGCATGATTTGATAGTTTTGTCCAGTATCAAACGGTTCACCGAAAAACATTGGACGATAGATTGTCATATTCTGAGATTGTAATTTCTCGTCATAATCAGTCATTATCTTTGTTGAAGTGCCGATTTTTAGTGAAGTCTTATATTCATTCTTGACATCAGTAAGAATACACACATTGAAACCTGTAATTTTATGTCGATCAATCATTGACCGTACTAAGAAAGTCTTACCAGAACCAGCTTTACCATACACAAAGATGTTTCTACCTTCACCTCGTGCATTCACATCATACTTCAAGAATAAAGGTTTTGACCTGAAATCCTTCCTGTGTAATTTCTTGTTATACACAGTCCAACCCAGGGGAATACAGCCAGAAGGAACAGTTTCAATATCTTTTGGACTCAATATCTGACCAAGATAATAATCATCTGACATATCTAAATCTTTGAACACATTTTCTGTAAATGATTTTCTTGATTTTTTATGTTCTGGTTTACCATTGAAATCTTCAAGATTTGTCGCTTTTTCCATCAGTATCATCTTCTTCTTTCTTTCCAAAAGCTTCTTTATCCTTATCCTTATTATTACCCATATTTATCACAGTACCTTTATTCTGGTAATCATAAGGTCGTCTCTTATAATTCTCAATATCAAAATCATAGAAAGGTATCTGTCTATATGGTGCAATTGGAGAATTCATACCACGCCTAATCTTTGAATTTGTAATGTCGTAAATAATTAGATATTGACTATTATCAGATGTTTCAAACAACATCTCAATACAATCTACGATTCTTGATTTGTCGTTTGATATGAAATCTTTACGCTCTATTCGTGAAACTAACTTTTTTAGTTCAGACTTTGTACCATCAGCCATCTTATAATAATCATTAAAACGATTAAATTGTTCATCAATAATCCTGTAATCATCCGATGAATTTTTGAATACACCACCATTATTTTTTGATAATATTATATAGAATAACATAAAACAGATAACTACATAGAATAAGAAATCGTAGCTTAGGAAAGCAAATGAAGAAACTGTGCCTTTGCTATACATACTGAAAAGAATATATATCAATGCAAAACCTAATGCAGGTATCAACATTTTCATAAATGTATTCATCAGGACATCACCATGAGATAAGGAATTATCAAAGGGAATAGTGCAAATGCAATAATCTGTACTGCTAACATTCCCATCATACCTTTATCCATTTTCCAGCCAACAAAAACCTCAACTGCAAGGATCAAGGCAACATATTTCCAGTATATGCTAACAAATTGTTCGGTCAATATAAATTCCATAATTATCACTTTTTTCTTTCGTGTTTTCTTAAATCATAGTCGCTTGTTATTCTTTTTAGTATTATATACTCTAAAATATAAGGTGTTTTAAAGGACTTATATAGCCCTTACATAACTCCTTTATATCGTTTACTGATAGCGAAAGTCACTTAAAACCTCTAAAATATATAGATTTTAAAGACCTTACTCTTGAAAGTCTTTATATTTATAATATTTTATTCATTATTTCTGTTTTCAAGACCAGAGTCTTTAGAACTTGTTATATATCTATATGTTTCTTCTGATTTATAGTCTTTTCCTTGATTTTCAAGAGCAGAGTCTTTTAATCTCTTTGCAATATCATCAAATATTGAAGTAAATCGGTTTTTGTTTGGTTGAGGTAGATAAGGTGCAGATGGAACAACACGCTTACATTCATTAACATATCCCATTTTATCTGTAAATGGTAACTCATCTAATTTATGTAAACAATTAAACAGTTCATACTCAAAAGTATCAGCAGTCCATTTAGGGGGTTTCTTGTGTTTATCTCCTTGATTTTCAACACCTTGTTCAGATGGTTGCTCTTTGTCATTTACACCAGATTTTGCTTCAAGTTTTATCAATCGCTTTTCCTGATTCTTGAGATCCCTATCAATAATATTTCTCTGGATTTCTTTCAATTCATCTTGATTCCTTAGCAGTTCTTTCATGCGTAACTCAAACAAAGCAGTTATAGTTTTATCAACATCAGTGAATATAGCAGAATTGTTGTATTCTTCTATTATAACATTAGCCGCTTTGACCAATTGTAATAGTGGAAGATATATAAGTTTTAAGTAATTTATACTTTTCCTCGATACCTCTCTTGAATTTAGTAATTCCATGACAAGTTCATAATGTATTGAATCCTTTAACATTTTTTTGTCATAATTCTGCTTCCCTATGTGATCCTGTTCCACTTCGATTCTTTTGTTGATATTTTCTAACATAGCGTTATTATCAGCAACTTGTTGGGCTGACATATTTGAATGTATTATCCTGCGTTCTGCTAATTTCTTGAAATTTGCTTTGGTTATTGGTTGTTGTTCAAAACTTTCATAATCAAATTTAATCTCTTCAGTTAATTGGTCATTTTCTACCATAATCAAAAACCTCTGTAATTATCCTTATCCAACAATGAATCATCTCGATCTCTATATCCTGAACGGTTCACACTTGAACCACCACGACGCAATAGTTCTTTATTGAATTCTTTTGTATCTTGAGTTTCCTCATATTCATTTTTGGCTTTTCGTTCTTTATTATATTTATCTTGCCATTCAGTAATTTCTCGTTTCAAATCCTTAATGGTCTTATTAGTCTCATCCATCAATGAACCAGCTATCGCAGAATTTCCTTCACTATCTCTGAAAATTACATACACAGTTCTACCATCAAAATGTTTCATTATATAGTTCTCACCAAGCCTAAGGAAATGGAAAGTCTGTTTTCTCAAAGCAAGGTTAGTAACAGGTTGCATTTTCAAATCAACGATACTCGGATCATCGTGAGGTATTTCTTTACTCAAGAATCCAAACATATGTGCAGGATTAGTGGTTGCCAGATTAATTACTATACTTGTCTTTCCCATATTTAATCAACTCATAATAATATTATCGCTAAATCTATTTATATCCATAACAAATTAGTATATCATATCCTCACTGAATTCTTCATCAGTCCGTATCTTGTTGACAGTTATTTCTTCTGGGTACTTGTCCAACTTCTTCTTAAATTCTTCATCAGTCTCAGTATGCAGGACTTCTAAGGCAACTCCTGTGTCAAGTATTAAAATGTCTGCTACACCGGGATGATCTTTAAAGATTGCCTCAGTTATATATGGATGACAGTTCTTTTTTAACCAGTAACATATTTTAGATTTCATCTGTTCATGTTCAAGACTATTATTGATATTTAATCTTACACAACCACGATGAGAGCCCATACGATTAGATATCTTAACTAAATTGCTAATCTCATTGATATATCGCCAGTCTAATTTTTCCATATTATTCCTCTCTTTCAAATAATTTAAACTGTCTCTGCATCTCTGCAAAATCATCTGAGTTACCACCATAATCAGGATGCAATTCTTTAATCAGAACCTTACGCCTGACCTTAGCTTCATCAAGACTATTGATACCTATAAAATATTGATGTTGATTCGGTTCTATTTTCTCAGGCAAAGCTTCAAAACCCTGAAAAGATGCCTTAACCATTTCATTAGTTCCCCAGTGTGCAATACCTCTTAAAGCGGCTACTGTTTTCTCAATAGACCTTATATTATCTCTAACTTTATCCCATCTATCACAAGCAAAACACTGCTGTTTTCCTTTGAGTGTGAAATAGACAGCTATGCCTTTGTCTTCTGGTTCACGCCGATTTGCATAAGGATAACCATCCTGTTTAAGTTCAAGATTAGATGATATGACTACATTTGTACCACCAAGCAATCTGATTTCATCCAATAATTTATCTCTTGTTGAAGCAAAAGTTGTATCAAATCTTGATCTCTCAGTATATTTAGTTCTACCCCAATTAGAAGGGAATTGTAAAGGATATGCGTCTACCATAGTTAATCACTTCTCTCTTTTAAATTGAATTTCAGCGACGAACAAGTGTGGTATAGCACATCCCATTCTATACTATGGTCGACCTCATTATTCGCCTGTACCGTTCAATCTTAACTTTCATTTGATATTTTCCGACAGGCACAACCAAACCGTAAACGGATTGCGACTCCTTACTTTCATCGGAGGTCTGATTGCTTTGTGCAACGCATGCCTTTTATCGAATATCAAATTATATGTTTTACTCTCTTGACTCTCAAACATTTCTTACAGATTACTATCTCTGCACCGTTCCGCAATTGGAATACCCTTTCACTATAACTCACTTCTTCACCGCATACATCACATATAAATGGCATATTCACCATCTCGTATGATTATTTATCACATTCCCTTGCATCAAGCAAAGTTTGACAATATTCTATTATTTCTTCTACATCTTCAGTAGTTAGATTATTTATCTCTTCTATTATTTCATCTTTTTCCATATTCTTCACCCCATTTGTCCCATAAATGTCCTATAATGTCCCATAACTTTTATTTTGTAGATTATTTAATATCTAACTATATCTTAAGATTCTGCCCTTGATAGCTTGTTTGAGACGACCATATTTTTCAGCATAGTTTATATCCATGTTATCAATCCTATCTAAGTCAGATTCCAGTATATTGATTAGTTCTTTAAGCGGGTTCATATTCATATTCATCATCTCGTATGATTATTAGTGCCGGCGGTGAGCATCAAACTCACAAACATAAACCAATTAATTATGTTCACACCATACTGCATAGAGATGTGGTGCGTTTACTTTTCCGCCACGCCGACATAATGATTATACTATCTGGTATAACTAAATATAACTATTATTTATCTTTCTTCTTTTCTATTAATTTTGGATATTTATAAATACAAAAATGGACAAACATTATTAACAAAAGTGTAACAATAATAAATATTAATGCTATACAGACATCATGTAAATATAATTCCATCAATCATCCACCTTCTTCAACTTACGACAGCAAAGATCACACCCATCTGACATACTCCCACCAATGAATTAGTGGGGTTCTAAGGTTGTCGGATTTCAAGACAGTGCCTTTTTAGGGATATCAGTGTTCCCTTTCAACAAATCACTTTCTTTGCTGAATCGAGATATGCCCTGTTGGTGCAAATACGCAATGTTGAAACCAGCATTTACATCAGCATTCTCAACTATTCCACACTTATTGCATTGGAATAGACTTTTTGTCTTTCTATTACTTCTCTCTATATGACCACATCTACTGCATCTCTGGGAGGTGTATTGCGGTGCGACATAGACAAGCGGTACTCCATACTTTTTGGCTTTGTATTCTATCATCTGTTCAAGTTGATAGAAACTCCAAGAGTTCAAGGAATATCGTTGTTTTCTCCGTGTCCTTGTAGTTTTACGGATTTCTTTAAGTTTT
>DAOVVY010000058.1 GCA_030636885.1 Candidatus Nanohaloarchaea archaeon | reverse complement strand
ATATTGCTGTATTTTTTGTAGTCTTATTAGTCGTATCTGTAAATGTGTCTGCTTTAAATCTCGGGACTTTACAAAAATCAGAATTTGAGAGTGCTGTTGCTGGAGAAAACATTGCGTTTGATATTTTATTTTGGACGGGGGGATTGGAGGATTATAATGTTTATTTTGAAACCGTTAAAAAACCATTTGGTTGGACTGTATTATATAATCCTTCAGAGTTTCATATGAGCAATACTACTTATTTTGGGAAATTTGAACATATATATCTTCCAAGTATTAAAAGGACTGTAATTGCATCATTGGTTAATGTTTATGTGTTTGTTCCAGTTGATGCTGTATCAGGGAATTATACAGTGGTTTCAAAAGCGGTTGCGGGGGGCAGTCCATCTGGAGGTGTATCATTAAAACA
This sequence comes from Candidatus Nanohaloarchaea archaeon, assembly GCA_030636885.1. Taxonomy (GTDB): domain Archaea; phylum EX4484-52; class EX4484-52; order EX4484-52; family GLR71; genus GLR71. Next base: position 5,347 of record DAOVVY010000058.1, on the reverse strand, counting down.
AGAACGTTTGTTTGTTTTTGATATTTCTGTGGAATCAAATAATACTGATGTACGATCTCAAAATAATGATGATTTAAAATCTGTTGTGGTTGATATTAACCCGACAATTATAAATTCCAATGAGGTTTCTGGTGTTGGTGTAAAAAGACCAAAGTTTTATTTAAACTACAATCTAATTAGAAATATAATAATATCTATAATTGTACTAATCATTTTAATACTTGCGTGGAGGATATATCATTATGATTGATAACAAACTTTTTTTATTTTTTATAAGTATTAGTTTGGGTCTATTATTATTTACTCAAATTCAACCATCAATTACAGGTAATATATTATTGAGTGAAATAAATGTGTCTATAAGTCCTTTTGACAATGGGCGGGTGGGGTACTTTAGTTATCCTGAGGAGATAACGCAATATTCACGAATGATTATTGATGCAGAGTTTATAAATACTGGAAGTACTTCTTATACAAAAAATACATTGTTACAGATTGGTGCGTATGATGATAACATGACTGTGCTTGCAAATCGAACAGGACTTACAACGTCTATTATGCCTGGGGGTAGGAGTCTGGATACATTGAGGTATACTCCGTTAACATATGGTTTTTATTGGATGCACCTTATTGTGTCTTACGGTAATAAGACTGCGGATGCGTGGGGGTCTTTTTATGTCAGTCCATATTATTCTATAATAATTCCTCCTGAAGGTGATGGTGGTTCTGGCGGTAGTTCAGATTCAGAGGGTACAGGTGGCGGTGCAGGTTCTGGTGGGGGTGCAGGTGGTTCTGGTGGTAGTTTGGGGTCTAGTGGTGGTATGGGGGTACCTTCGGTGTCAGACCTTTCTAAGTCTGATACAGGCAGAGTTTTGGTAACGCTTTTACATGATAATAAGGTTTATGTTCGGCCCGGAGAATTGTCGGAAGTATATGTGATAGTTAATAATACTGGAACAATGACTTTGAGGCAGATGATGATTTTACCGCGCATTGTAGGAAACATTATGCTTGATGCACAACCTATGAATGTTCAAACTTTAAAGAGTGGACAATCTGCAATATTTATGATTACTTTAGACGTTCCACGAGATATTGAGAACCGTACATATCCTTTGGATTTCAAAGTTATTTTTGATAAAGGTAATAGATCTGGTCATGTTGATGTAGTTGTTGGACCCCTAGCACTTGATGAAAGTCTTTTAAATTCTATATTGAACTATAGGTATATTATAAATCGTTTGAAGAGTGAAACTGATATACTTTATTTTGATGGAAAAAATATAACGCTTATTGAAAAATATGTAGATCTTGCGGATTCTAATCTGATTATTGCAGAAGATGAATATGATGTGGCGGAATATGAGTCTGTTCGTAAGTCACTTAAAAGTACACGAGAGCATCTTAAAGATGCAGTTATCGAACTTGCTAAATTAAGAAGTGAGGGGACTCTGATTGTGTTTGCACCAACGATTTGGCTTTTGATAGTATTGGTGCTGGTGATGATTGTTTCATTTGGTGTGGTCTATATACATAAGCGCAAGATTAAAAATGATAGTGTTGGAACTGAGGATGAGTCTTTATAGATGTGATTATACTTTTTGTTGATTTGGCTGTAGATTAGTTATTGGTTATTATCTTGTGGGTCTGTGTTATTTTATTAAAGAATTATTATCTTCTTGATTCTTGTATTTTTTAGTATGATTTATGGTACGGATAGTTTCATCTATATTTTTGTTTGATTGAATTTAAACCTAACATTATTTTTTAACACAGAAATATATGTATTGTGTTGTTGTGTGTGTAGTGTATTTAATTTGTGTGTTACTATTTGTTGTATCTGTTTTTGTTATTTTGAGTTAATTAAATAAATTATTAAAAAGTAGAATTAGAAAAAAGTTTAAAAAATAAAAAAGAGAACTGTGTGTTCTCAGTAGTTTTATCAATTATTAATATGTTGCAACAATTGTCAGAGTTCCTTCATTTGTATCTCCTGCCGGAGTACCTAATGGAATTGATGCAAATACACTTAATGAGTCTTCTGTTCCTGGGATTAAGTTTGCGGATCTAAGATATTCTCTATTGTTACAAGTTGGGAATGTTGAAGAATAATCATTTTTGTATATGTAAATTTTGTCACAGGTACTTGCCGCTGCAACACAGTAGCCGTTAAGTGGTCCGTCTGAACAGGTAAATACACCCCATGCACCTTGTGTTACTGCACTGCATGTTGAAGGATTTGCAGTAATATCACGGCTTAAAGTAGTGTCATTTTCAGGGCCTTGTTCTATATTAAATGTTGCACCTGTGTTGTTACATAGTCCTGCTGTACCATTCTCAACTTTCCAGAGATATTCATTTCCTGTTGAGTTTCGGTACCATCCATGTCCGAAAGCTGTAGTTCCTGCCGTAATGGATAAAGTTTCTCCTGTTAAAATTGTTGAAAGGTTCCATTCAAGTCTACCTGCGTGTGAATATGTTGTTTCTGTTGAGTTTTTAACAAATATAAAACCTGCAGCTGAATATGCATTTGGGTCTGCTGTTTGAAGTGGGTTTGTTGATTCGTCTGTTATTGCACTGGTTGTCATGTATATATTGCTTACATTTTCAGATCCAGTATTTTTGATTATTATGTTTGTTGTTGCGGTGTTAGATCCTGGAGCTGTGGCTGCCCAAGATATTGAATTTGGACTTACAACTATTGCACCAACTGAGGATATATTAACATTTACAGTTATATTATCATTTGTTGATGCTGCAAATGTCATAGGGCTTGTAATTAAAGCCAAAATAAGTATTGCCAATGCAAAGGGCATTATGTATTTTTTATTCATAGTAATCACTTCAGGTTATTAATATGTTATGCTTTTTATTTTGGTCCAAGTCCGTATATATAACTTTCGGTTATACCTTTTTGTGTTTTTATGTTAGTTTAGACTCTGTGTTTGGTATTTAATTATGAATTAGTATTTATATTTATACTTAAACACATATATAGCTTATATGAAAGGAACTTCGTACTTATTACTGTCTCAGATATGTTTTGTATTGATTGGTGTGTTTACAAAATATATAGGGTCTGCTCTTGATTCATTGTCTATTGTGTTTTTCAGGGTGTTTATTGCAACAGTATTTATTGCAGTTTTTGCGATATTTACTAAATCAATAAAAGATTTATCTATTAATAGGCATGATATTGTGTCTTTTGCAATAATTGGCTTTCTTGTTTGTATGAATTTTGTATTTTTTATTGCAGCATTCTCATATACATCAATTATGGAAGTTGCTTTGTTGTCTTCAATTACACCTGTGTTTGTGTGTATTATAGCATCATATTTTCTTAAGGAAAATATAACTATTAATATTAAGTCTGCACTTGTTCTGACTTTAGTGGGTGTGTGTATAATGAATTTTAATGGATTTGAAAGTACACATTTTTTAGGAAATATATTTGTGGTTATAAGTGCGTTTTTTGCGGCAGGTCAGATTGTATATATACGGTTAGAAGATAGGGATCATACTGCGTTGGATACAGCATTTTGGCCCATGGCGTTTGCATCAATTTTTCTTTCGCCACTGATGATTGGCTTTGACTTTGGTGCAGTATTGCCATCTATATATGGTTGGCTTTTTCTTTTAGGTGTGGTAAGTACAGGAGTAGCTTATATTTTCTTTGCAGAGGCACTTAAATATATAGAAGCAAGTAGGTATTCTATATTGAGTACATTGTTATTTCCCTTATTTTCTTTATTTTTTGGTGTATTGCTTTTTGGAGAACGTTTGACCAGTACTATGATCTATGGTGGTGTTTTTTTGGTTGTTTCAGGAGTTCTTGCAGATCATGATAAATCTGTTTTTGATATGGTTGTTGTTAAACAGATAAACCATAAGTTTTTGGGTCTTTTAAGATTTGTACGGTGTGTGTGAGGTTTTTGTAGTTATAAGGTACTGTGTCTGATATAATTGTGTGATTAGTTTACATTCCGAAAAAGAACATGATGGTCGGCACTATCAGGCAACCCATGAGCATTGATCTTCTTGCGCCGATTGTTTGTGCATAAATACCTAAAGTGGTTGAAGTTACAAGAAGTATGAGGCCTGTTATATTTGTGAACAGCACGGTCATTAATATCAGAAGGATGATGATTGATGTTCCTAGGATCTTATAGTCTATCTTCTCTATGATTGTTGTTGCGATTTTTCCGATTTTGAGTGTTAGTATTGCTGATAATCCGGCTGACAGGAATGCTACACCTATGAAAATTGACAATGTGTCTTTTGTTAAGTTCCCTATTATTGAGTCAACTGCTATTGCTACGCCTGATCGCGCATTACCTATCAGGTATATTGCTATGAATGACAGGATTATGTCTATCGTCCCTATTGTGCCGACTGCTATTATGAAGTTTTTTGCGCCTTTTATCTTACCTATATGCTGAACAAGCATTGCAGATTGTGAGGAGCCTAAGCCGGGGAGGATTCCTGCGATAAGACCTCCTATAAAACCTGCAAATGAGCTCTTGAGTGTTCCTTTTGCCTTTATCTTTATTTTTGTGTTCTGTTTTGGTATTTTTGATTTGTTCTCAAGACTCATCAGTATGTTGCTTATGCCGAATAATCCTGCAAAAAGTGGGAATAAGGTGTAGTTTGAGTTTATCATGTGTAAGTTCAGAGTTATGGTGCCTAATATTCCGGATAAAATGAAAATTAAAAGTGATTTCTTCCAGTTGCCACTATCTATTATTATGAATGTGATGGCAAGGACTAGGATGTATGGGATTGCTGGTTTTATTGCTTTGTATATGGGTGTTACAAGGTCTGCGATTGTTATTAGGAATATCAGTAGGATAATCATGCCGAAAAGTCCGCCTAAAACAGATAAGGTTAATGCTTCATAACCTTTTCCTTTAAACAGCATCAGGTGTGTGGGTAGTGTTGTCAAGGCGGTTGCTGGGTCTGGGGCACCGAAGAATATTGATGGGATGAAATCCATGAAAGAGTGGGTCGTGCTCATGGCTATTATGAAACAGCTTAATAGGAGCGGGTCGGTGTCCTGGGTTCTGTGGATTGCGAGCGCAAGTACTGCAATCGTGTTTATGTGAAGACCTGGTGTGAGTCCTGTAATTGTTCCTGTCAGGATTCCTGCAATTGAGAATAATAGTATAAATTCAAGCATTTAATTAATTTGGTTGAATGTGTAGGTTATAAGTTGGTAAACACCTTGGTGGGTTAATTTGAGGAGTATTGTGTTTTAAGAAAAAATTATGGTTTAAATGTGGATTATGGGGTGGTCAATTTTTCAGAATATAGGGGTACACCAAATTCATCATTTTTTTTAAGGTTTTTT
>DAOVVY010000091.1 GCA_030636885.1 Candidatus Nanohaloarchaea archaeon | reverse complement strand
TTTTTAGTAATTTTCAAAGAGATTAATATCTTTCATTCCCTCCATAAACTATTTTTTCAGAGATCTCGCAATTTATAATTTTGCAGAACCGAAAAATCCATAAGAATTGTTTTTTGTTTTTGGGATTGAAACATATATAAGAAAAGAAAAATAATATCCAGATTATGAAACTAAAAAATTATCAGGATTCTGATTTTGCGCAATTAGAAGAATTATTGAAAACTTCAGGTTTATTTCAACCCAATCTGGATACTCAAAATATTTATTCTGCTAAAATAAAATCAGATGACGAATCAATAATTCTGGCAGTCCAGGATAACAGAATTGTTGGTTGTGTTTTCTTTGTTTATGACCCATGGATCTCAACAATATTTCATTTAGGGGTTCATCCTGAATACAGAAATAATGGAATAGCAACACAATTGCTTAGTGATGCGGAAAAAATAATCCAAGACAGAGGCGTTAATTCAGTTGGCATATATGTAGAAGATAAAAATGAAAAAATATTAGAGTTCTATAGAAAAAGAGGATACAATGAATTTGATTCATATTTATGCTTAGAGAAAAGGTTTTAAAATAGTGTTAAATTTTCATTTAATATCAATAATATATATAAGCAAGTCGGGACAAGTTCTAGTCTATGCATGATACATTCAAGGAAGTGCACAAGATTGAGAGGAATCTTAAGAGCGTGCCCAAATCGCTTAAACTTCTGTCTTTAGCATTCCTAATATATTCATTCTCGTGGGGGATGATACTGCCGTACTTTTCAATTTATCTTGCAAGCATAGTGCCAAACTATTCGCAGGTAGGTTTCTTGATCTCTTTAATGTCAATTGTTGCGGCTGTGATATCCATTTTTATCGGTGACCTAATCGACAAGGTCGGGCGCAAGAAGATATTACTTTTCGCATTTATAAATTACTTGATTATCGGTCCTATCTATACTGTGACGCACAGTGTCGGTGCGCTTGTTGCGGCAAGAGTCTACCATGGTGTGGCTGCGGTCGGTATCTGGATCCCTGGAAGGACTTATGTCAGGGACATATCACCTGCGCACAAGAAATCTGAATATATGGGTTATTTCTATACGGCGAGTGCACTGGCATACACGATAGGTCCTGTATTTGGCGCACTGGTCATCACTTTTTTTGATATAAGGTCATTGTTTTATGTTGTAGGGTTTGCAGCCATAATTGCCGCAACCATAGTGCATCATATACCCGAAAGTGTCAAACCAAAAAGAAGCATGATACAAGGTATAAAAGATGTCGTGTTCAAAGACAAATTTCTTGCAAAAGAACTCAAAGATTATACTGATGAGAAAAGTATGGGTGTCAAGGTCACCATGATATCATTTCTGTCTAAGATGTCGTCTGCAATCCTTGTCATGACTGTTGCACTGTACATAAATTCTATCGGCGGAAGCCTGTGGCAGATTGGGTTGGTCTATTCGCTTATGTATCTTCCATTCACATTCCAGTTTGTGTTCGGTGAGATGGCAGACACACTAGGTGCTAAAAAGATGTTGACTATTGGTGCTGGTCTTGCCTGTGTATTTTTTGCATCACTGTTTTTTGCAGATAATATACCCTACATACTTATGTTTACTCTGTTCGGAAGTTGCGGTCTTGCTATGGTTGCGCCTGTCATCTCAGGATATGTGTCACAGATGGCTAAAGAGAACAATGGTGAAATTACAGGTATCTATGGCGCGGTTGCTGACATGGCTGCATTCACAGGACCATTGGTTGCTGGACTCATCGCGGATATGTATGGGCTTAATTTCGTGTTTGTGTTTGCGGCAATCGCTATGAGTTTTGTGATTGGTATTGCCGGACGGATGTGAGTTATTTATATGTTGAAAGATAATTTAATTTAGGTATGGATTGATATGATAAGTTCAGGAATTATAGTTATTGGATTTTTCATAAGTATTATGGGTGTACTTCTATTTCTTACACAAAAATCAAAAAAGAAACGAATTGAAGTCTTAAAAGATAAGGCTATGCAGTTAGGATTCTCGTTCAGTAAAGATATAGCATCAGATTTTATATACGGTACTAAACAGTTTAAGCTATTCAAAGAAGGGCATAGCTCAAAAGTACATAATGTGATTGAAGGACGGAAATCGGATGTCAATTTTAAAATTTTTGATTATATTTACGGTTCAGGTGCAGGGCAAAGTTCAGCATCATATGCGCAGACTATATTTTTTGTCAAGATAGAGAACATTAATATTCCACGATTTATAATGAGTCCGGAATCAATATTTAATAAGATTGGTGATAAGCTCACTAAAAATGATATTGACTTTGAAAGGTATCTGACATTCTCTAAAAAGTATCATCTTAAAGGCGATGAGGAGGATGCTATAAGGTCTGTGTTTTCGGATGAGATATTACAGTTTTTTGAACATAGAAAAAAGATAATATCACTTGAAGCTGATGGAGACACTATCATAATATATCGCCGAAGTAAACTGGTTGAACCTAAAGATTTGGTTGAGTTTGTGGATGAGTCACTTAAGATGGTACAGATGTTTATTAAAAGATGATAATTCTAAAATAATAAGATTTAATTATAGTGATTATATGGTAAAAGTATACAAATGCATGATATGCGAGGAAGGTTATATCGGTGACGCAAAACCTACACACTGCCCGTTCTGTGGTGCGCATGATAATTATTTTGTGCCTGTCGACAAGTATGTAGCAACAGATGTTGGCGAACTTAGTGAGCTCTCTAAAAATAATCTTATTGGCGCTCTTGATGTTGAGATATCAAATGCTGAATTTTATTTCTGTGCGACCAAAAAAGCTGACAATCTAGCTGATGCTACAATGTTTAAACGGCTTGCAAAGGTTGAGGCTGAACATGCAAGCACAATTGCTAAGATGCTTAAAGTTGCGAGTCCTGTGATATCAAGAGATAAGACAACTTGCAACATTAATGATGCGGACAATCTTAAAGAGTCACATGAAAGGGAAGCAAATGCAATAGAAAGATATGTGCGGTTTCTGAATGAGGCTGTTGAGGTCAAGGTAAAGATGTTATTTAAGGCATTGATTGAGATTGAGAAAGATCATCTTAGTTTGAGTGAAGGGCGATTCTAGAAAAGAAATTGCTCAAGCTGAATCCAAGCATTGCTATGAGACTGAAGATGATTCATGAAGATATTTCCATAACGAATTGTTGGCGTGAGAGTTTATAACTTCTGTCTTGAGTTTACGGTTCATTATTCTTCTAGAGGAGGAGGTAGTATGGAATCTATGAGATCTTGAAGATTGTCTATATTATCTGAATATTCAGAAAAAATTGAATACATCCTTTCTAAAGAGAAGTAATAATCTTCTCCAATATCAAGTGAGTCTATAATTATTGCACCATCCTCAATTGTGATATGATTGGTCAAATCTAATTCTTTAATAGTTATCCATGTTTTTGCAAAATTAGGTGCTTTTTTCAAGTGTATCAAACATATGAGCTACAACTATATATTAAATATATAATTTTTAGAAGATATACATACATTTAACTTTAAAAAGATATTTATGTTAGATTTCTAGCCTAAAAATTATGTTAGGTGTTGAATTTTTAGATTTTTAGTTATTTTCAAATAGATCAGAAAAAAATATTAAAAAAGAAAAAGATGTCAGAATCATAAGTTGTCTGACTGAGGTTCCGGATCAGGTGTTGGTTCAGGTTCCTGCTTAGGTTCTGGATTGGGTTCCGGGTCTGGTGTTGGTTCAGGTTCTGGGTCAGGAGTTGCTTCCTGTCCAGGTGTTGTATTTTGGTCACCTGTTGTATCACCATCTGATTCAGGTGTCCCGACAGGCATAATTTCCTGCGGATT
>DAOVVY010000082.1 GCA_030636885.1 Candidatus Nanohaloarchaea archaeon | reverse complement strand
TCCGACTTTTACTATCTTGTCAAGAGGCATACCGTATTCCTGTTCAAAAGATGAAATTACAAGAGTTACGCCTAACTTTTCGCAGTAGTCGATGGCTGTTTTTCGGCCGTGTTCCCTGTAATTATCTATTCCTTCGTCAATCAGTATTGCGAATAATGATACGTCTTTTCGTCTTTTTGTTATCTTGTTTAAGAAATATAGCATGGTGAGTGAATCTTTACCACCTGAAATGCCTACTGCTATTCGGTCGTTGTGCTCGATAAGACTGTTTGTGCGTATGGTCTTTCGGGCTCGCTGCTCTACAATTTTTGAGAAATGATTCTTGCAGAGCCATTGGCCTTCAAATTTCCTGTAATATACCGCTTTTTTCTCGCACTTTGAGCATTTCATAATTGATACCTGTCATTAGTTGTGTAACATATATTTAAAAAGAAATGAAAAAACAGAAATGTACAATTATGTCTGTGAGGGGTTTAATATGATTGATTTGCCAAATTATCATGAGGATATTGAAAAAGACCTTATACTGATTCTCGGTGGAAAACATACAGTTTCTGAATTGAAAGATAAACAAGATTTTATTGCACTTGATGTGATTAAATTCAAATTGGCACATCGTTTGAAGGAAAGATATGATGAAGCAACTGTCAAAGAATTCTGTAGCATTTCACCGTATGTCCTTCAAGAGATGATTGAGGAACAAAAAATATTTGGAAAAAGTGTAACTACTTATGACTTTGATTTGGCTCGAGAGGTAGATGTGCCAAGTTATGCACTCCAAGACCCTGGAATAATACTTTTTGAAGAATATATTCTGGATTAAAAATATGTTTAATATTGATTTGTCTGATTGAAATTGTTTGGATATTGTTGTGCTGAATTTACTTCTTGATCATATTGATTTATTTGTGATGGATTTACTTGACCTTGCTTGTTGACGTATTGATTCTGCTGTAAAGTCGATTGACCTTTAAGTGGTACATTTTTTGATATAGGTGTTTCTTTTTTTGGTTTAGGTTCTGTGTTTGCAATAGTTGCGATAACTACAATTATGTTTTTCAGGAATAATTTGATCATCTCTAAAAACATGAATATTGTAAGGAATGTTATGTGTGGATAAAATTGTTTAAATAAAGTTAGTAGTTTCAGTGTGGATTCAATTGAGTCCATAGGAGATGCGCTTGAAGATGACAGTTGCATATCAATCGATGCTTTTGCTTGCTTATCAATCTCTGCCATGCTGTTGTTTATTGCAATAAAACATTTCGCTTTCTCTGCAGTTGTGAGGTCTGATGTACCACCGTAGATACCATACAATACTGAAGTCTCTATCGCTTCAATCTGCGCGTATGTCGCTTCTCTCTGCTGGTCCACTATCTGCTGCTGCAATGATTCAATGTCGGATATGTCTATACCTGCCACAGATAGACTTATAGATGATAACTCATTGTCTGCGTAAGAGGGATTACCTACAAGTACTATGAATACTGCAAGTGCTAGTGAGATGTTTAATAGTGTGAGCGCTTTTGATAGAACACCACCTAATATATCTGATATCTTTGGTTTCTTCAGTTTTTCTTTCTCTTTTCTTACTGATGTCAATATGTGAAGATATGCGATAAAAAGACCTAATGAAAATATTATACTTGGTATTGAAAAGGAGTTAAGAATTATAATCAGTATTGAAATTATTGCTGAAATTACAAGTATTGAATTATCATGTTTTTCGTTGTATGCATGGATTGAAAAGAATGCAAAAGATAAACAGAACATAACAAGAGATATTATAACTAAAGACCAACTTATTCCCGCACTTGTAAATATTTCCGATATGAAACTCATAGGTGTTAAAAGTTTATTGAACGAGAATCCAGAACTCATCATCAAGATTATGAAAAGTAAAGATGTGATGATATAAGTACTTGTTGTCTTATCAAATTTCATAAATTATCACAACTATCTGTGGCTGTACTTCTTGTGAAGTGCAAGTTCATGTTTATTCTTGAAATCGCGATTACAAATACCACAATGTGTCTTTGATTTTTCAAATGAACGAATCACAGAGGATACTGGACGTACTGTTGGTTTTTTAGTTGCACCTAATGGAGTTATCTTAACTTGTGACTTGGGATGGTTTGAGTATGTAGACGTATTGTGCGGTTTAGGTATGTGGTGTTTTTGTGGTTGATTGAATCTGTCGCTTGAAAGTTTTGTCTGATGACTGTGCATTTTTTCCATTTTAAGATTGAATCGGTGTTTCAATTCATGGATAATCCTTAATAATTTTACTTCAAAAACTGGTTTGTGATGGTAACTGTGGATGTTTGATGTGTTTTGTTTAGTGGTATTACTTGATGATTTTTTGGAAGTAATGAATGGGATGAGACGCACCTGTATCAATTTTGCAAAGTTACCTTTCTCGAATATGTGGTATCCTTTTGGATTTGACTGGTCATATAATAGATATACACCCATTGCAAGTAATATAAATAATAATGTTGTGGATAAATAGTTAATTAAAGTCTTGGATTCGTTATCATCATCACCAATCAATCCATTTGCTTCAGCTATTAATCTTTCAATCTCAGCCTTTTTCTCATAAGCAGTCAAGAAGTCGCCTGTGATTGTTGCATTTTGCATCTCGTTATAAAGGATGTTTATTTGATTTATAGTATTATTTAAATTAGTATAATTTGTGTCATTTACTGAGATTTTGATATCTTTAAACTGTTCTTTTAACTCCTCAATATCATCTTCAATCATTGGCATCCATTCGTCTATTTCCTTAATTGATTCTGCATCGGGCAATATTGATAATACAAATGTTGTTGAGGTTATGACTTTGCTTGATTTGAATTTCACGGTAATATCTCTTCTGCCGACTGGTGCTTCATCTGATATGTTTAGAAGTATTGTTATCTCTTGTGGTTCATCGTCAAGAATCTTGTCAGGTATAGTTGTTAATATTTCATAAGATGAATTTTCATTAAGACCTAAAATTGTGAAATCAAAATCTTTAATCATCTTTGTCCCGTTATTTTTGTATTTTAATGTTATAGTTGATGTGTTACCTTGTAATATCTCGACTTTAGGTATTTGAGTGAAGTAAATTGAATATATGTATTCTACGCATGTGTGAGCAGAATAATAGCCATCATCACAGGATACGAATTTGCAAGCGTTATCCACACAGGCTTCATCATAGTCGCATGCACTTACGTCACAAGTTGAAGTTGTTGATGGATCTGCGGCTGCATCTTCTTCATCATCTGCTGGAGGTGTTACTGTTGTACCATCAGTAAGTTTTATTGATTTTAATATTGACGATGTTGTTACACTATCAAACCAGAATTGTCCACCTGTAATTGTAACTTTGACTTCACACGCGGTTTTGTTTGCAAGTGGTTTTACAGTCCAGCTTACAGGAGTTGAAGTTCCTGCAGATATCGAAACAGATTTTGTATGATCTGTGCTTGTAATATCAAGATAGGTTTCATCACAGACAGTAAGAGTTGCAGATACTGTAATGTCTTCAAGACCATTATTTGTTAATGTAATTCCATAAGGAAGTGTGCCCGTATCTGCATCAAATGTTATACTTGCAGGTATTTTACCAGTTGTCCAAGTAGTAGGTACTAATAGATAAGGTGCATATACAGCTATGTCTTCAGTGTGTGTTGAGGAATAGTTTCCATTTATGATTGTTGTATCTAATTTTAGATTACCCCCGACCATGTCTGACGGCAAAGTTATGTTTAACAGATAAGTGCCAGGTGTTGCGGTCTCGGTGAAATTGTTTAGATATGATGATAAGATGCTGTTTGATAAACTATCTTTTATTGCAAGTGCTGTCAAGTTTGATGAATTCATGCCTGTGACAGGTGTTCCGTCTCGGTAAGAGATATCCATCTCGAAAGTTGTGGTGTTTCCCGGATAAAGTTTCTCAACTGATGAATGAGTCATCTTTGTGTTGAGAGTGTCAATTATTACCAATTGAAGTGTGACTGAATAGTTCTCGATGGGTTCGCCGTTTGAGGTTGTCACATTGAATGTTGTTGTGTAGGTTCCTATTGTGTGGTTTGAAACGTTGAATGTTAATATAGCGGATTCATTTGAATTTGCAGCAACAGTTCCAAAACTTGCTTTGTTACCGACGACTGTTTCTGCACCAGATAAGGTGATTGTTATGTTCTCATTTCCTTTTGTGAAATTTAGGGATGAGAAATTCATGTCGACATCACTTAATGCTAATGTTTTGTCATTAT
>DAOVVY010000005.1 GCA_030636885.1 Candidatus Nanohaloarchaea archaeon | reverse complement strand
GTAATACTTCCATACTCACTTTTTATGAATCCTGCAGCAAGATTGGATACCACACCAATTCCGAAACCGACCATAAGTTCATTATCAGGGAGAACATTAAGAAAGTCTATACTTGAATATGACAAGCCATAAATGATTTCTCCACAAGATACAACAGACGAATAGATACCATCAAACATAGTGTCAAAAACACCATCATCCAAATACTCTACACCCTCTTTTACACCAATGATACTCGCACCGATTTTCAATGTATCAAATATATGCTTAACTTTTGACATACAAACTAATTAATCGAACACCCAGTATATAAATGAGTGAACACCTAAGTGGGTTAATGCTGGGAAAATTCAAGAATTTATATATCACCATATCAATATACTGTCAAACCCAAACACTTATAAATCCCAAAAAGTATATAAAGCTTACGTTATTTTTAGAAAGCTTTATAAATTTATTTTGTTTTTCGCAAAAAATATTATAAAGGTATCTGAAAACACAAACGATTTACCTGATAATCACTATGGGGGAATTAAATATGTCTGAAGAAAAAACTGAAACTGAAACCGAAACAAAATGTAAAGAGTGTGGTTATACTAAGTTCAGCAGAGATTCTACAAAAGGTGAACTTATTTGCATGAAATGTGGGACAATGATTGATATCAATGATGTCGACAGCTCACCTGAATGGAGAGCATTTGATGTAGAGCAGAAATCAAAAAGAACAAGAACCGGTGCACCAATTACATTTACAAAACATGATAAAGGTTTTTCAACGGACATAGGTAACAGTTCAGCAGAACTTTACAAAGTTCCAGTAAAAAAACGAGCACAATATTACAGACTACGAAAATGGAACAAGAGGCTTACAAAATCAAAAGACAGAAATCTATCTTATTCATTATCTGAACTTGTAAGACAGATTTCTTACCTTGGTCTTAACAACAGCATCCATGAAGAAGTCGCTAGACTTTACGAAAAAGCAGTCACTATGGGTCTTGTTAGAGGAAGATCAATGGAAAGCATAATTACAGCTTTAATCTACGCAATTGCACGAGAACATGGTTCACCACGAACTCTGGCAGAACTTTCAGCAGCATCAGGAATTGAAAAGCGAGAGATCGGTCGTGCATACAGATACATTTGCCGTGAATTAAGCATAAGGATTCTCCCTGCAACTGCAAAAGAATATATACCACGATTCGGTTCACTTCTAGGTCTTTCAGGACAGGTTCATGCAAAAGCAAAAGAGATTCTTGACAAGGCAGCTGACGAAGACATAATCTCCGGTAAAGGTCCTACAGGTATAGCAGCTTCTGCACTTTACATTGCAGCGGTACTTTGTGGTGAGAAGAGAACTCAAAGAGACATCGCAGACGTTGTAGGTGTAACTGAAGTTACAATTCGAAACCGATATAAAGATCTTGTAGAGAAACTCGGCATCGAAGACGAAGTTGAAAAGAAAGCAGCTGAAAGCGAAAAGCGCGGAATCCAGGAAGCTACAGCTTAAATCTTTTTTTATTTTTTCATCATTTCTTTTTTTTACCTATTCAGATAAACATGAGCACTACCTAAAAACATAGTCAATGACCCAGGTCTTGAACCAGTTATTGAACTTATCTTCTCCAAGATGGTCGCAAACGCATAAGCATTGGCAGGGAACGCATTTTTCACATCATGGGATCTCATATGCGCAGTCGCATGCAATTCCCAGACATCATCATGACTGTTATACCGTGGGAAAAGCTGATAATCGATAAAACAAGGGACCTCACTGACTTTCTTAAATATTTTTGGGTCTGGCAACGATATCAATATCCTTCTTGATGGTTCTTTATTTCGTATACTGTCCGCCACCTCATTTGCAACTTTGAGTATCTGCTGAACCTCATAATGTTTCTGTATGAAATACCCGTAAGTGTACTCCATCCCTTCTTTACCTTTCTTCTTCTTGACATTTGCAATCTTACCGTTCTCAAGACCGACGGCCAGATCATCATTGAAATAAGTATTTGCATATTTACCGAGATACTGTTGCACCTCTGTAGAATTTTTAAGCCATGCTTCTGGTTTATATCCAGATGGGACCATATCCTCAAGAGGTTTATCCATATGCACTGTAACATTAAGAAGTTCACGAGTGTAAGACAATCTTTCATCAGGCAGATCCTGTTCAAGCCCAGCCGACATAACAGCATCAATAAGGAGAGGATACGCAGCAGCGATTGATGGCGCAATAATAGACGACGAATAATGCGTAAGTGTCTCATAGAGCCCATTTGACGAAATAGTATCAGTAATAGTTATATTCAATGGGTTCTTATCAAATCTGCCAGAATCAAAAAGAACAAATGATTCCTCAACACCATTACGGGAAACATCCATCCTAACTGCATTTTCAGGTTCCTGGATTGTAAAATGAATAACTTTTTCAAGCACAGAAACATCATCAATACCCATGACATCAATAACAGATATAATCTGTTCCCGGAACCTATCAATAGCATCAATAGGTATATTCTTTAGATAAGGAGTAAGACCTTTTGAACCAATAACTTTACGATTTTCATCAACACCATTTTTATGAAGATTAGATATAGCATCGCCTGAGAAATGTCCGGCAGAATCCTTACCGAATAGGACAATGTACCTGATATTTGGATTAGAGATTGTATTAAGAACTATTTTTTCAACACCTATGTTTGCAGTGACTACAGACCCAGCCATTGCAGCTCCTGCCTCAATTGCGACCTGTATCGCTTTTTTATCAGGCATAGGTATTACGACAGATACAGGTGATAATGGGTTTCCTTGGCTGTAAGTCCCGCGCTCAGGGTAAGAGTTGTCATCTTTATCCTTGAACTTTCCTGCAAACTTCTTATCAGTCCCGACTTTTGAGAACTTGACAACAACACCATCTGAGGAATAAAGTGTACCCGAACTAGGAATATCTATAATCAAAACCACCAAAAATAATGGCTGATAAAAGCTTTTAAGTATTGTTGTAATTTAATCAACATTTATAGAAATAGGTATTACAATATCTATTTTAGTCTTAGTTCGATAACCCCAACTCAATCTTTATATACTTCCCCCAACAAATAACCTTCATCCCTTCATGGGGAGTGACTTCTGATGAAATTATGCATAATTGGTCCCGAAAAAAGATCACAGAGCGAAATTGAATTGATGGAACTCGCAAAAAAAGAGTTTGACTCAGTCCTTTATGCGCCAATTGAGATGATCCGGATAGAAACCTGCAAAGAGACTGCTGCGCCTTTTTTTAAAAACATAAATCTATTAGATTTTGATGTGATATTCCCAAGGATAAGTAAAAGGAACGCAGATTTTGGTTATGTACTCCTAAAGATTTTTGAACAGCACAAGATGTTATCGCCATTGAGCAGCGAATCACTTCTTTACGGCTACAATGAATATCTCCTCCCATTCTCATTAAATAATAACAAAATACAGACACCAAGAACATACCTTTCAATGTCAAGAACTGCAATTGAAAAGAATATAGACACAATGATATATCCTGCAATACTCAAATTACCTTACAGTAAGACCGGTACAATAGTCCTTGATTCAGCTGAATCCGCAAAAGGTGTTGTTGATACCCTTGAGACATTGAAACAACCAATAACGTTACAAGAAACATTTAAAGATGCAACAGCCATAAGCGTTCTTGTAATTGGTAATTATACCTATGCAGTAAAAGGCAAAGATTCAAGATACAAATTAACTATTGAAGAAAGAAATAGTATTATGTCAGTATCACAATTATTGAAAGCAACCATATGCCAGATAAACTTATTGAAAGCAAATGATAGAGCGATGGTTGTAGGATTCAACATCAAACCAAAAATTGAATTTTTTGGAAACATATATGAAATAAATCTTTTAGAGAAATGTATATCATATTTAGGGAAACGCACAACCATAAAAGAAGAGAATCCAATATTCAACAAAATTTTAGAGTGGATTCATGATATGAGGTGGAAATCACATGAATAAGATACTTATAGCATCTCCTGGAAAATTATCACCAACAACACAAATGATAATCGATGAAGCAAAAAAAGTATTCAATGTCAAATATGTCCCTATAAACCGTATGAATCTAATAGTTGACCAAAATAAGATCAAATGTGAATACAACAGGCAAGACTTGACCAATGTTGACTACTTTCTCCCAAAAATAGATGCACCACGAAAAGAATACGGATATCAGGTCGTGAAAGCATTTGACTATTTTGATGTACCCAAACCATATAAGGCAGAAACAATCATGATAGCTCATGATAAGTTCCTGACAACAGAGATGCTTGCACGAAACAACATCTATGTACCAAAGACATACCTTTTCAAGACCGGAGAAAATTCAGAAGACATGGTAGACATAATAAAGTTCCCAGTCATGGTAAAACTTAAAGGTGGCAGTGGCGGGAAAGGTATAATGTACGTCAAGGAACCTAACACAATGAAATCCATCTTGAAATCTATGGAAGTCCTGAAACAAGAAGTCCTTATACAAGAATTCATAGATAACCCTGGTGAAGACATAAGAGTTCTTGTAGTGGGTGGGGAAATTGCAGGTGCCTATAAAAGAGTCGCAAAAGAAGGAGAGAAACGCGCAAACATAAAGATTGGTGGTTCAGGTGTGAGATACACACCCACAAAAGACGTTGAAGAGATAAGCCTTAAAGTTGCTGAAATCATGGACTGCAAAATATTGGCAGTAGATATCCTTGAGAGCAAAGATGGTCCCGTTGTCCTTGAAGTCAACATAAACCCAGGGATTCGTGGTATGACTGAAGCGACAGATATAAATATCGCGAAAAGAATAGTAGATTATATAGATACTCAGGTGAAAAGATAGATGGTTTTTATAATTCAACAGATGTTGGCAGATATATATTACACTAATCCTATTTTTTTTAATTTTATAGGTATATTATTTTTAGGACATATTGGTGGAATTCTCATAAAATATACAATCCTTAGATTATCCAAAATAACAGGCATGGATGATATAATGAAATCCAGCAAGATACACATAATCCTTAAAGAGATCGGATATCGTGGCACCGCAATAACACTCATCGCAGACATTACAAGATTATTTGTATATTTATTTGCATTATCTGCAGCATTTGAAATAATCGGGTTAAAAGACATATCAGCCATATTCTCAGCAATAGTAAAATACCTTCCAAACATAGTTATTGCAGTTATAATAATTGTAATTGGATCATTTGTTGCTGATCTTTTTGGAAAGATAGTATCTGAATTGTTACACGGTAAACACAAAAAAACAGAACTTGAAAGTATAGTGACATTGACTTCAACTTTCACAAGTATCATGCTATACATAATTGCAATAATAATTGCACTTAAAGTATTAGGCGTTGATCCCACAGCAATAACAGTCCTCATGGGTGTTCTTTTATTGACTGCATCAGCACTGTTTATATTATCTCTAAAAGACCTTGCACCAAATTTCATGGCAGGGATCTATATGAAAAATATAGGTCTGAAAGAGAAAGATAAAGTCGCAGTTGCAGGAGTTTCAGGTGAAATTATAGCAATTGGTACATTCAGCACCGAAATAAAATCTACAAAAAATACATACATAATACCAAACAACAATTTTTTAAAAGACAATTTTGAAAAGATTTAGTTAAACTGCTTCTTTTTATTTTTTCAATATAAACTCATTTAGACCAAAAAATATCTATTTAAAAAGAAAAAGACAAATAAATATATAGATACGTGATACTTATGGAACGTAAATTCACAGATTTGCACATATACTCAGATTTATCCATAGGTCAAAATAGTGTTGCAGAAATCATAAAGATGGCCGAATCATTAAGGTTCGCATCAATATGTATCATAGATCATGTAAAAGACAAAAACAAAGATAATTTAGATAATTTAAGGGAAGAAATTATAAAACATAAGACTGATCTTGAAATATACACAGGTATAGAGATAAGCACAGAAGACCCTGAAATAATGAGAACACAAGTAAAAAAATTAAGAGATAAAGCAGACATAATAATTGTATCAGGTGGCAATCCAAAAATAAACAGAGCAGCAGTTGAGAATCCAAGAGTAGATATTTTAGCACATCCTGAACGGGGAAGAAAAGATTCAGGCCTTGACAACGTGATGGCAAAATTAGCAACTGAAAATTCAGTAGCCATAGAATTAAATTTTAAATTTGTACTTCATTCTTATAGAAAAGTCAGAGCCCATTTGCTTTCACACATGAAACGAAATGTAATGCTTACAAAAAAATACAAGACTCCTATTGTAATAACAAGCGGTGCAGAAAGCATCTTTGACATGCGTGCAGGCCGAGAACTTGCATCACTGGGATCCTTGATAGGTATTGAACTTGCAGATTCACTTGATAGCATATCATCAATACCTGAAAACATTATCACGCACGCAAAAAAAGTAAAAAATAAGAACTACATCACCCATGGTGTTGAAATTATAAAAAAAGAAGACATTTGAGACTTATGAAAGTAAACAGATTACCCCCTACAATGGAAATTAGAGAGAGATACATAGTCTTCAAAATAATATCTCCAAAAAACTATTCACTTGAAGATACGGTCAAGACAATATGGTCATCAATATTACAACTTTTCGGAGATGCAGGGTGTGCTGACTTTCATCTATGGATTCCCTCAAACCTATATAATGTGAATACTAATACCGGAATCATAAGATGCAGTCATGATAATGTACAACAGGTACGAGCTGCAATAGCTTTGATAAGGTCTATAGACCACGAACATTTAATATTTAAGACATTAGGTGTAACGGGAACTATGCGTTCAGCAAAAGACAAATTCTTAACTGAAAAGTGAAAAAAATAAAGATAACAAACCTTTTTATAATAATGGTTTGAATTATATCTTATTTCAATTATAGTATAATACGGTGATTTTTTTGTTAAAAAATATTAAAAAGAGACTAATTAAAAGTAAAAGACCAAAAATTGCATTTTTTCTAGATGGTCCAAATCTATTAAGAAAAGAATTTGAAATAGATTTAAATCAGATTAAAAATGATTTAGAAGCATATGGTTCTGTAAGGGAATCAAAAGTATTTCTTAATCAATTCGCCCCAGATAAACTTATAGAAGCCATAGCCAATCATGGTTTTGAACCAATTATTGGTGTCGGTGAAAAAAAAGATGACATAGCAAGCGATGTAGATGTATATGTTGCAACAGCAGCAGTATCTGCAATCTATAACCCACACATAGACATAATCGCACTTGCAACAAGAGATGCAGATTTCCTACCAGTAGTACAACTTGCAAAAAGAATGGGTAAGGAAGTTTTCGTTATAGGTATTGATTCTGGATTCTCAAAAGCATTACAGCACGCAGCAGATACAGTAATCATACTAAAAACAAAAGAAGAACGAAAAAAATTAAAAAGATTACAGAAGAATTAAAGTTTATATCTTAAAACTGCGCCAATACCACCAAGCTGAATAAACTGTGCACCTTCGGGTGTCTCAGAACTCACTTCTTTATATTCAGTACCCATATCTTCTGCCATATTTTCAAGCATCTCAAAAATATCTTTCTTTTCAGTTATGTTAAGTTGTGACGAACATTTAGGACAGACATCTGGAAGACTTTCTTTTTTAGCAACTTTTTCCTCAGAGAAACCGCAACGACAACTAATCTCAAAATAACGCAATGGCAAATCCTCAGACACCACTAACCTTTTGACAGCACCCATCTTAAGAGCATTCATGACTGCATGATACCCATAAGTTGCAAGACCATCTTCTTTCTTCAAATGTTCAAAAAAATCAAGAATTATATTTCGTTCAACTGTAGCTGATGCATCCTTCAAGACATCTTCTGACCTTTCCAGAAGTTCTTTAAGCCCTGGTTCACCTGAATATGACAAATCTTTAATACCCATAATTTTTTTCTTAAGTGCTTCAGAAAGGAAATCACCATCTGCAAATTTTTCTTTGACAGGTCCAGGCCCACCAAGAAGTATACCTTTAAGGTGTTTATTGGACTCAAATGACTTTGTTGCACTCTCTCCAATCATCTTCATGAAATTAAGAAGGAGTCCCGCACGAACCCTTTCAAATCTTTGAGCACTCTGTCCACCTTTACCGGTCTTGCCAGGCACCATCGAATCAAAATGATTCAAGGATTTTATGCTTTTACCAGTAAGGAGTCCAATACTTGCTTCAGACTTATCAATTGTCACAAGACCATACACTTCTTTTTCCTCGATTAGTTCTTTAAGGTGATCAATCAAGAATGTCTGCTCACATCTATAAGTTCTAAGATTAATAGGTTCTGGTGGTTCAAACATCCAAAGTCCAATATCAGCCACACCTTCTTTTTCAGAAACATTACCACTATAGATGCAAAGACCATTAGGTGGCGTAACTTTAAAATCGCGCAATGCCTGTTCAATACGCCCAAGCGCACTCATGACATTTTTTCGAGTAGTCTTAGATTTTATATTTGCGCAAGTGCCCGCTTCCTGACGCACAAGATTAGTTATCTCATTGATATTATATCCAGATGGCACACTGATAGACACAAGTTCAGTATGACGCCCTCTATATGAACCGAGCTCACGGATAAGAGCTTTCAATTGTTTTTTATTGATTAATATTTCGTTAAATAAGAACACCTTTTGATTATTACATATTATAGACTATTAATTATCACTGTTAATTTTAAAAACATTACCTCTCCTTATCACCAAGGGACATTAATGTTCCTATAAAGAGGACCTATTATCTCTGGACCCCAGAAAGTACTCCCTGCAAGCTTGAAAGTGCCTTGTGTGAGTGCATCCAGCATCTCGCTCTGATACGGTCCTTTTTCAACCCAAAATTTAAGGTCTATACCAAAATTATTAAAGAACTCTTTTGTTTTTTCAATCTTCTTATAGAATGGATCTTGTCGTTCAGGCTTTGAAACTCTCTGCAGCACCACATCACGATGATCATTGAATTTAAGAAGTTTTTTTTGAACAACTTTTTTTATAGCAGTCAATGCAGCTTCACGAGTCTTTGTATCATCTGGATTCCCAGGTATGATCAAACTGCCATCTTTATCAAATGACAACCCAGCATCCCCCGGTTTATCATTATCTTTAAGCTTTTTAAGGTCATCTTCAGAGAACAATACAAAATCTTCCTCAACATATTTTCTCCCATCAACATCTACTTTACCATCATCATCCGCATTTTTCTTAAACGATTTACCTTTCAGTATTTTTGATTTATTTTCATAGATTAAAACACGCGAATGTTTATGGATTTTATAATGTTTATGTTCTTTAAACAGATAATATTTAATGTAATATTTTTCTTTATCCATATTGATGATATCATTCATCTCAATCTCGATCTTTTCATCCTCACACTTTCTTTCTAAAAGTTTCAACAGCAACATATTTTTTGTGACAACATAACCATGTATTGTCCACATACCATCTTCAATAGGTGTGGGTTGACCATTTGATATTACATTGAATATAGTTTTTTCATAATCAATCGTCCATACAGTATAATACCATTCATCTTCATCTAAATCCCCATGATGATCAAATTTATGTTGTGCATCCGTCATGTGCGTAAGACCCTTAACATACTCCTCAATCTTTTTTTCAGTAATCCATGGATATTTACTTAAAAAATAATCTTTTTTATAATTATAAATATACTCTTCCTGAATATGATGGTCATAAGCTTTGACTTCACCATACTTACCAATATATCGCGGATTCTTATACATCTCATCCGGAACCCGATCAATATTATGCCGAGTCCTTAAAGGTTTCCACATCCATACAGTCTGATTGGTAAAGCTTCTTGCCTCACCTGGTCGGTCAAAAAAACTATTATTAATACCTGATCTTCCACCCTCACCAGACAATGAATTCTTGAGCATCTTATGTTGCATGACATGCGGTTTTAACCATTCTCTTCTTTCCTCAAGATACCGCTCTTTTGAATCACAAAGAGTTTTTACGGTTTTATATCGTTCATCTATCCCTTCCTTAAAAAGATTTTTCCACTGTGTATATGCAGCCCATTTAGCCTTAAGGAAATTCTTTTCAACCTGTGGCAGTTTACCTAATGCCCCACCCTCAGCAAGGGCATCAAGATTTGCCATACTAAGAAAATCTTCAACTATTGTGGGCATTATGTTTGACTTTCGCATAAATGCCATACTAAGCCGTCCCTCACCCTGACCACCGCCACCACCAGTATAATAATCTACCTGATCAACAAAGATGGTCTTGAGTGCGGCCTCATCATCTGAAGTATAATAATTAAGCATTTCCTCAGCTTTTCGCACATCATGCTGGAGTAGTTGCCATTGCCCAACCTCATTACCAATATCGGTAAGTGTAGTGCTTATGATACGTTCAAGCTCACCACGTTGCGCTTTTGCATTCTGGTAGAACGGATTCTGAGTATGCGGTGTCACATGAAAATCTTCATTAACTTTCATAATCTTATATTCCCTATTACCTAAACCAAAAAGAAGACCATCATATATGCCTTGTGTTGCACCCAAAGTAGAAGTTGTATTGACTTTACGATATGTATTGAGACCTACAGCTACCCAACCACTCCGTTTCATATGATTAGGTTTGCCCCCACCTAAACCTTCCATATCCCAACTTAAAGGATCATCACCCATAACAAATTCAACCTAATACAATTAATTGCAATTAACTAGTATATTAACATTTTGCAGAAAGATACTAAATAAATGAAAAAATACTCAAAAAATTAGAACAATAAGACCCACAATAAGCACAACCATTCCAAAAAATATCGCAGTCCCATCCATCCCACGATTATATTGACTACAATACGGAAATTTAAATGTTAGATAAAAACCAAAAACGGTAAGCAAAAGCCCGATAAACTTTTGTTTCAATAAAACCGATGAGACACCGTAAAACAATACATAACTCCCCACACCAATAAGAACAATGGCAGCGAGTACATTTTTTTGAAATATTAAATCATTAACTCCTTTTTCATTCCGGATAACAGTATAAGAGATAATGAACAACCCAATACCTATCAATAATGCGGGAATAAACTGCATAATAATTATCTGCACACCCACATTTAAATAGATTTTTATAATTTCATGAAATAAGTGATTTTTCAAGCAAATATATCCAACAGATACAAGCCAAGAGCTATAATATATATATACCACAGACATCAATAATATTTAAAGAGGATTTTTATGGTTTTTGCAAGGACAAAATTAACGATTTATGATGACGTTTACGATAAGTCAAAGTTCAGGAAAGACATAACCATAAACTATTCCGGTCCAAACCCACAAAAGTTCTATAACAA
The DNA here is from genome assembly GCA_030636885.1 of Candidatus Nanohaloarchaea archaeon. Classification (GTDB taxonomy): domain Archaea; phylum EX4484-52; class EX4484-52; order EX4484-52; family GLR71; genus GLR71. Next base: position 4,814 of record DAOVVY010000005.1, on the reverse strand, counting down.
AGTCCGTGAACTTATGGTAACCGTATTCAAAGTACCTGAAGAGCACATACAAGAAGTCACCTACACATGGGAAAAGGCAGGAGACAAGCAAAAATTCAAGTTCAACTGGATAGTCTCAAAAGTATTTGATGTATATAGTTTTGCAAAGATAGAGATTGGACTTGAAGGTTTTGTTGAAGGTGGCAATGGAACAGCAAAGATTAAATTTGAGCCACAGCTTTGGAGTGAATTCCCACAGGACACACTTTGGCAACAGAGCATATTATGGCAATTGCAATGGCGTCTTTGGATGACTCTTTTCTACCAAAAAAAGAGAAATAGGTATCATGAATTCACAAAAAAGATTTCAAACGACTTTGCTGAAGGTCTGAAACAGTATGCAGAGGAGTTGAGACAGGGTGGCTAAAAAAAGTATAGAAACCATAAAAATCAAAGATTATGTTCTTGCACCTGTTGAGAAAATAAAGATAAGTTATAAAGGTCCAAGACCTCTTGCAATCTTAAAACAATCAGAGATGATTATGAAGATTGGAGCAGATGTAGCTGCAAGTGGTCTATTCACAACTTTATTCAAATATGATGCCCTAGATGGTGGTTTTTATACACACATACACGCAAAAAGAGGTTATGATCAATTTACAAATGTATTTCTGCATACAGATTATGACGGTCAAGAAAATCTTGAGACCCACGAAGGCACAATAAACATAAAGATTTACGGAATCCTTGAAACCGAATTCCCTTACGCAAATTCTTTTCAGAAGACATTATGGTGGATGTACTACAGAACATTCTATAAGACATACAGGAATAGATGCAGGATTGCATCTGAAAAATATATATACAAATTAAGGGACACTTTCAAGAATATGAGTGGTATGCAAGAATTGAAATAAGCAAAAATAGAAAGATTGAGATGAACATCTATGGCAGATACAAAAAAGGACACAGACGATAAGCCAAAGTTCCCTATCAATTACAAAAACCGCAGAATGGTCTACCACACTCCTCTTGACCCAGAAACCAACAGACCAACCGATTACATAGTTGCAGGAACCCCCGGCGAACCAACCATACCTCAGATGTTTAATTATCAAGGTCTTGCAGGAAAGATAGTCAAAGGCGCAAAAGAAGGTTACGATTTTCTAGAACTTGACCTCTGGAACGATGCAGAAATTCTTGAACCTCACCTTGCAGAAAGGATAAAGCAGATAAGAGAGACCCACAGAATGGATTTAGGCATTCATCTGAGAGTCAATCTAGATCTTACAAGCGCACTCGGCCCCATATGGGAAGTTAATCACAAATCCCTAGTGACAGGAGTGTTAGGCGCAACAGAAGTTGTAAAAGCAAACTTTATTCTGATGCACAGTGCATCAACACCAATCATTGAATTCGGAGAGGCCGCATCAAGAACACAACCAAGCACATTAGTTACTCCTTGGAAAGATAATCTGGCCGCATTCATTGAATCCCCTTTATGTTACGACCATGAGACACGAAGGCGGTTACTTAATAAAGAAAATCCACTTGTACCAAGACTAAAATGGAATATATACGATGTAAATGAAGACAATATTTTTGATAAAGCGCGAATTGATAAATATAATATTCTGTTAAAACCCAAACACGAAAAAAATAAAGACTTACCAACTTTAAAAGACTGGGCCATGTCAAAGTTTGTCAAAGATATCTGGTTCCCAGGAACTATACCAGATGCAGGAATAATGGTCTCGATTAAAAATGTTGAAACATTCCGTGAGATTCAGGATGACTATAATAAGGCCTATAGCGATTTTAAAAAATTATTCGAAAAAGAAAATGGTAGTTGGAGGAAGACTATTAAAAATAAATTAGAAAATATCAAAAAGCCAGTATTTAATTCATTATATCCAAAAGTACAAGACAAAATTAGTAAAGATGATTTATTAGAACGACTTAATCAGATACAATTTGTAGAACAAGTTAGAAACGATACAACAAAACAATTAGAAATTGAAACAAATGAAAATAATATAAATTTGTTAAAAAATGAATTAGAAAAATTAAATAAACTTTCTTTTTTCTTAAAAGAATATGAATTTTACTTCAATACAATAATCCTGCATGAAACACAACATGGTTATACCACTAAAGATATTTTTGACAGAGATTATTCAGGCATATTAAATCTATTTAACAAAAGCATTGGCGAAAAAACAAACAATGATGAAGGTGAGCCAACAGATTCAGACTACCCGTTTATAACTGAAGCTTCTGAAGTCAAAACACTTAAAGATAAAATTAAATTTCTTGAAGATGTTAGGGATAACGGTTATTTAGGGATAATGCGATATTATATGGAGAGAGATGTTGCCAAAAATTTCGAATATTGGGTCCAAAAAGGTAGTGAAGGCGAAGAACAAAATGCATACAGAGCACTCTCTAAATGGATGTATGTAATAAAAGATCATCTTTATGAAAAGATTGTCATAGAAGATAAAGAAGTAAATATGTGGTGGAAAGAAAATCGAAAAGAAGTAGAAAAACATAAGAGTGAACTTTTCGGAGACTTCAAAGGAACTGATGAAGAAAATAAAATTAGATTCCTTGACCCAGACAACATAATCGCATATACAACAGTCAGAGGTGGTGAGCTTAATATACCTCTAAGAAAAATGGTCACAGCAGTATCTGCAAAATATATACAGGGACACCTTGATAGACCTATGGAAACAGATATCAATCTTTATCTTGAAAGTTCAAAGCCAGAAGAAAAAAATTATTTCAAAGGAAGTCTAAATAGACAATTAAAAAACATGCGCAAAAATCCAAATGGTGGAGATGGACCAGACAACATGTATAGTATATACAAATATATGCATAATGAAGGGGTTCATTTCTATATCGAGACACAGGATGTCCTAAATGAAGAATGGCGAGGAAAAGTACGAATAATGAGCCTTACAGATCATATTGAAATTATAAAAGCGTTTCATGAGCATTATAAATTTGACAATGTCTCATACACAATGGATTTTGAGCACCTGACAGGAAATCTTCTCAATCCACGCCAACAGATAGAACTTTTAGATAAAGGCGACGCAAAATACATATCAATGATTCATATAAACCCACCATCAGCAGCACAAGGACTCCATAAGATAATAAAGAAGATGTCTTTTGATGTTGAGTACATCTATAACTGGCTCCATGTATTGAAAGGCAAAGGTATGTCTGGCGCATACTTCGTCTGGGAGATGGGTAAAGACACAGGTGGTGGTACCTACGAAGCCCCATTAGCCTTAAGAGCCCTCGCAGGAGAACTTAAAAAAAACACCAAACCAACAGAGCTTCCTGAACAGTTCTTCGGCATTGACGCCAATTTCTATGCCATGCAGGTACAGGCCATAAAGGCGCACGGTCTAGATCCTATGCGCGAGATGTTCTTCTACAAACCGGCAGATTTCACATTCCTAGGTAATATGGCAAGAGCAACAAATGCAGAGATTGCAGACCGAGAAAGATTAAGATGATTTCCGAACAGCGCGAATCACGACCAGTTCTTCAAAATGTAATTTCAATCTATCAATTATCTCAACCTGAAACCCTTCTTTTTCAAGATACTTAACAGACGTTTCATAAGAAGATAGAGATGACTCTAGAAATACAATACAGCCATTCTCTGAAAGGAAATCCGAAACACAAGACAAGAACCTATCAATCACTTTCCGACCGTCAACACCGCCGTCCCAGGCATGGTTAATCTCACCGGAAACCACCTCATCCAAATCTTGCGGAAGGTAAGGTGTATTAAATACTATAAGATCAAATTTGCCAGAAATATTAGAAAACAGATCAGATTCAACAACTTTAACATTATCAATCTTATTTCTTTTAACATTCTTCAAAGTCAACCCAACTGCATCAGAATTTATATCGCAGGCGACAACAGATGCAACTTTAGACGATAAACAAATACTGACAATCCCCGTGCCACAACCGACTTCAAGGACCTTAGAACCTTTTTTCAAGCCAAGCTTCTCAATTGCAGAGATCAGAAGATAAGTATCATCAGACGGCTCATAGACATTGTCATCAGTCCCGATTGAAAAATCCTTATATTGAAATATCATAGATTGATTTCATCATTAATGCTTAAAAATTGATTGTTAAAAAAGAAAAGAATAATCAAAGAAAGAATGGAACTAAGATATTGAACATTAGAAGCATCAAGACAGATATAGACACAAACTTTGCGGCATTTTTAAGACGGCTGATACCCGTAGTCTTGACAATCTCATCAAACATGAATCCGCCATCAAGAGGTTTTATAGGGAGCAGATTGAAAAGCCCGATACCTAAATTAAGACCGAATATGAAATTAAGAAGAGTTACAAGATATACCAATACAGATACAATTATCGCCCCCATACGCCCAGGAATGGTATTTACGGTTTCCTGTTCAAGGTTGGATATCCCGATAAATGCAAGACTGGAATTGTCAGGATTAGACGCCAGAATCAAATCATAATTTGCATCATCAACAGTGACAGTTATTTTATCACCTGGTGAAAAAGAGTTTAACACCAAAGATAGATTATAGAAATCATGGGTCTCATTTCCAGAAATCATGGTTATTGTCCCATTCATAGGAAGAATACCGTCTGCAGGCATACCATCAATCGTAACATTATAAGATCCGCTAGTAATAAATAAAGATTTTTAATTTTCTAATATCTCTCCCAATAATAAAGGAATAGTAATCAAAGCAAAGATGAAATTAGCAAACGATCCTGCACCATAGATTCGTGTCTTGACAAGAGACTTTGATT
>DAOVVY010000028.1 GCA_030636885.1 Candidatus Nanohaloarchaea archaeon | reverse complement strand
TTCTTGCGTATCCATTGAATAACCAACTAATTGTATATCAATTTCGTCTTCTGAAATAAATAATAAACTACTTTTTACGCCAAGAAAATAGGTCTCTTTTTTACCGGCGTTTTCAACATCTAAACGATTTCCATCAACTGCAGATACATAGGCACCTTGCAATACATCAAAACTTAATGTTTCTACGGTTGTATCAGAACTTATTCTTAACTGTGCCATGATAAAATAAGGTAGGGCAATGCTTAAATATCTATTTAAAAGGCGTACTTGTCTTTGTAGACTTTGTAACCTGCACCGGCAATGACTGCGAGTATTATAAGAATGTTGAATATGTTCTCTTTCAGCTTGTCTTTAATTGTATCTTTCTTAACCTCTTTGGTTATAGACACACAGACGTCCTCCACACCGCATTTTTCAAACTGGTTGCAGACACAATCAGATGCGCAAGTTCTACAGTTCTCGCCTATGTCAGCATCACACACACCATTACCGCAATCAGTTAATGAATAAGTTGATGCGAATACGTAAGGTGCGGTGCCCGTTATACTTTTTCCTTTTATATTCACAGTCCAGATACCCGGTTTTGGATCCTGAATGGCGCAACCGGTGGCAAAGGTTGTACAAGATATCTGTTTACCTGCGGGATTAATTATGGATGCTATAATTATGTCGTCACCTGACTGGCGCTCAAGAATCGATATCACTAACGGTATGTCTGTGACCTCCACATTTACAAGGAATTTTTGGTTCTCATCTTGTGCAATGTTTTCAATTGACCTTAGTTCTTGTGAAGCTATGCGAGTTAAATTATAGTTTGAAGATATATTAATTGTGCCCTCACCTTCAAGAGATGCCAACTGTACAATCCATTTACCTTCTGCAATGTTTCCGGGACTTAACGAATAAAGCCGTACATTTTTTTCATCACCTGAAGAATGCGCAGTCTTTGTATTTACGTTGGCAGATATTATTGCAATATCTATGTTAATCTTGGAATCATCCCAATCAGCAACAGTTACCATGTGTTCTTTATCTTGGGTCTTGATGTAAGATTCATAAAAGATTATATCATTGGCATTTATTGACTGTTCTAATGTGTAATCTTTAGGTTCATAAGTATGATGTGTGCTTGCAAAATTAAATGGAGCTGACCCAGTTATTGATTGGGCTGAAATGTCAACCAACCAGATACCTTCTTCGGGATCTTGGATCGCACAACCTGCACCAAAATCTGTGCAGGCTACCTCAACACCAGATGGATTGAATACTTTTGATATTGTTACTGTGTCACCTGATTGTTTCTCTAAAAGTGAAAGAACTAAAGGTGTTGAAGTGTCGGTTACTAAAATTGGATACTCTTTTGCTTCATCTGCTTTTTTTATTTCATCTGAAATCAATTGTTGTGTGGGCACTAGGTCTAAGTAGCCATAATTTGTGTAAATAGTTATGGGTTCTGAACCCTTCAGTGCGCGAATAAGTACAAGCCAATTCCCTTCAGCTTCACTGCCAGGAGTTAAGTAATAGGTCTGGGTATTTGTCTCATCTTCGATAGACGTGTCAGTCTGGGTCTTTATGTTGGGGGAGATTATAGTTATCTCATTTTTTGCAACGTAATCATCCCATTCACTTGTTACTGCAAAATGATTTCGGTCCGATGTTGATATATATTTTTTTAAGAAAATCATAGAATATTGATTCATTGTATATTTTTCTGCAGTGTAATCATCTGAGTCGTACACATTATAGTATATTTGATAATTATTTACAAGATAACTTGCCTGGACGTTTACTTTACCATCACCATAAATCCTGTCTCCTTTGACTTCTACAAGCCAGGTACCTGGTGTGGGGTTGTACACTTTGCAAGTCTGTAAAATCTGTCCTGTACAACCTGCGTCAGTCATCTTTTTTCCGAGCGGGTCATAAATCCCTAAAAGTGTTATCTCATCATCAGGGGTTGTGGAAATGAGATCTTGGTTGTTCAAGGAGACAGTTATTGTTACTGCATCCTCTTTAGTTATATCTATCAGAAACATTGATGTGTCTCCTTCACTTACCTGACCTACCACTGAGGAGTATATCTCTGCAGAGATTGGTGTGATTGATAGAAATAAAATTAAGAGCATTGAGAGAGTAAACAAATTGTTTAGTTTATATGACATAAGTAATAATTGACTAACTGTGTATATATTAGTTTAGGGTTATTGAAATATTAGGAATAATAACACAATGAACTACCCAGTAGTATTAATCATTCTCTTAGCCAAGAACTCCAACTGAGATATTGCTTTGATCATACCTTCAAATGCTTCTGAAGGTGTACCATAAGGACTGAAATATTTGTGCACATCGCCATCACCCCAGTTTTTTGTGCACATATAGTACAGGTGGTCTGAGGTCTGCAGGAAGCGCCAGGTCGAAATCAGTTCTTTGTTTTTTGTAGCAAGTACAAGTTTACCCACACGTTCAAGCTCGGCGAATGTCAACCTTTGCATACTGTTGCCGAGCCATGCGGACGGGTCACGCTCACGGTCCGCCCAGGATATTGTCTCAAGGTCTGAGACATCAATGTCGCCACGCACGGGGAATTTATCAACTACTTCGGTAGGTGTTGCGAAATCCATGTGGTTGTGGTCTAAAATCTTTCCAGGTAAGTCTTTTAAAAACCAAAAAATGCCAGTGTCTTCCCATTGATGTTCACCGAAAGTTTCGTAATCCATAAATAAGTTTATTGTTTCCCCATGACAGGCAGAAAGCCAACTTGCATACTTGTCGGCAGTTACTGGCCAGCCAGAAAACCATCTTGCAGAGAACCGATACGACATATCATCACTTAGACTGTAATGTCTTAGAAGAATTGGTAATTTTGAACCTTGCGTATTATAAACATATTCTGGTGATTTCCAGCCACCTAAGATGCGTTCAATACCTTCTGAAAGCATGCCTTTGAAACCCATTGATTCAACTGTTTTTGCGATGGAGTTGTTGAAAAGAAGTTCTGTGTTCCTGAAAAAGGTTGGTCTGTACCCAATTACGTCTTTCATAGCATCCTTGTGCAGGTTGACCTGTGCCTTAAATTCAGGTCGGTCGGTACCTTGCCCCCAGAAACTTGAAAGTGAATGGTGATATGTCTCAGATAAAAATTCCACACAACCAGTCTTTGCGAGTTGTTTGAAAGTCTCAAGTAGGTCGGGTGAAAACTGTTCCATAGAGTATAAGAATGCACCTGAAAGGGAATAGGCTATTTTGAATTTCTTTTTTTGACCTTTGAACTCATCAATTTTATCTAGCATTAAATTGTTTGCAGGATAGTAACATTTGTTTGCAACTTTTTCCATAATCTCTTTGTTTTTTTTGTCGTCAAAAATTGCAGTTTCTAATTTAGTAGGTGAGTCTGCACCACCAACATTGATTACATGTCCCGGGTATAGTCGTCTGGGTTGATGCACCTGAAAATAAAAACATATAGAACTCATATCAACTTTACCTCCAAATCATTAAATCATCATGTGTTAGATTTTACAAATTTTGCAGTCGTACCCACATCAGAGATTGCAGGAGATGGTTTCCAGTCACAAGAAGTATATTGCTCATGAACAAGCATATATATAGATTTCAATCTCTGAGAGATCCCAGTCCAATTGTAATCTGCATTTATCTTTTTGTATGCATTTTCAGATAATCTTTGAGCATGATTGTTATCTGAAAGTATTTTGTTTATACCCCATGCAAGCGACTCTGAACTTTCTGGCCAAACTTTTATACCATCAACATCGTGATTTACGGTCTCTGCAAGACCACCAGTATCTGAAACCACCACAGGAACATTGCAAGCCATGGCCTCAAGTGCAGTTATGCCGAAAGGTTCGTATCTTGAAGGGATTGCAAATACGCTTGAAACACGGAATAATTTTTTAAGAATGTCATCATCAACAAAACCTACAAAAGCAACTTTATCTGAAACACCAAGATCATGTGCTATCTTTTTTAGCCTATCAGTCATGTATCCAGTACCTGCAAAAACAAATTTTGCGTCGGGATTTTGTTTAAGAACTGCAGGTATGGATCCCACAAGAATATCCACTCCTTTTTCCCAAACCATCCGACCTACATAAAATACTATTTTTTCATGAGGTAATGCATATTTTGATTTCTCCTGATTGTAATCTAAATCTATTTTCATCTTGTTTGTATCTACACCGTTTGAGATTACATCAATCTTATCCCAAGGAATACTTAAAGAATATGATATTGATTTTTTCATGAATTCAGAATTGCAGATAATTCGCCAGGATTCATAGGCTAATTTTTTTTCTAGAGAGTGGATTAGTTCCTGACGATCACCTTCAATACCACCATACCGTCCGGATTCAAGTGCATGTAAAGTTGAAATCATAGGGATTCGATAGATATGTTTAAGTCCGATTGCAGCAGTTGCGACAAGCCAATCATGTGCATGAATTATATTTATATCCTTGTGTTCATTCATCACCTCACACGCCTTGTTTTGCATAAGCATACCCATCTGGAGTGCCCAGGAATGAAAATCTTCTGCAGGGATGTAATCTGCGTCAAACCGATAGATGTGCACACCATTTCTGTGTTCATAACCAACATTACCTTCAAAACCACAAGTAACAATTATTGGTTCCATACCCATAGCTGCCTGACTTTTTGTAAGGTCCTCAAGGACGGTGCCGATACCACCTACCTTATATGGCGGGAATTCCCAGGAGAGGTGTAATACTTTCATTGTCCGCACCCTCTGTTCCAGTTTTTCATAACCCAACTATAATCCCTAACTATTTTTTGTGTCCATTGTTTCTGTTGAGAATTGACAACGTCTACTTTTTGTGGTGCAGGAGAATAATAGTTTATTATTTCATTTTTTAGCCAGTCTTCATTCACCATAACTTTCTGTGAGTCTTTTGTGCCACGCCATTCGATTTGCTTGACTGAATCAGTATATCCGTTGATTACACCCGGGGCTCTGTGATGTTGCAAGGAATAGAAGTTTACAATTAAAGGTTTCTTTATGGCTGCTTGAAGTGATACCCCGGCAGGAAACATTTCCCATTGATGTGCATGAATAAGGTCAATGCCACCTTCTTTATGATAGATGTCTGCTGCTTTTCGATTTATTTCCATAGAAAGTGTAAGTGCCCAAGTTAAAGGAGAATAACTTTTGATTGGGTTGTCTATGTAATGTACTTTGACACCCCCCATTTCAACAGTCTGACCTGCTTTCCACGGATCGTATGAAATTACATCCACATTCATATTCTTGTCAACTAGACCATCAGCTAACGATTTACAATGAAGTGCTTGAGGTGTTATGTTTTTTGGTAAGTATTCGGCAGAGACCATCAGTATATTTTTGGGTTTATTGGGCGAATCGTAGTCATCAGGATTTACTTTCAGTTGCCTTAAAATTTTATTTAGAAGAAGTTTATTTATTTCGTTTTCATTCATATATAAAACACACCTAATAAGGAGTAAAATAGTACACACAGGCACTAATTGATCCAAGATATCATAATATTATTGGATGTATTATAAATAGGTTTGTTTTTGAGAAAGATTAAGTAGTCTGAAACTGGAATCTCTAGAGTTAGAAGTATAAATAATTGAGATAATATAAAAATAAAAAAAGAGGGAAATGAGTTTCCTTATTCTGAATCAATAATTGTCATTTCTGATTGACTTGAAACTGCTTTTGTGATGTTAACAACAGTTATCTCAAACATTAGAGTCTTGCCAACCATCTTAGAGTTGAGATCTAAAGTCACGGATTCGTCCGTAACATCTAAAATTGTACCTTCACCATAAGGTGTTGTTACAGTTTCACCAACAGTCACATCAAAACCAATGTTTATCTTGTCTTCAGTCAAGGTTATTATACCTGTACCGAATATTGTTTCAATACCTTGACCATCCTCAGGATTCTGAATAAGAGTTATTGTAGTGTCATTTTTTGCAGTTGCTGTTGATTCCCATATTGTCTGTGGAAGAACAATTGTATCACCGACCTCAATCATATATTCTAAAGTTATATCATCACCAGATATTGCTTTGACACTAAAATTCCAAGGGAATGCATCTGCACTAACAATCGTATTGACTGTTGGTTCGTCGCCAAAGACTTGAGTGAAATCAGCCAGAGTTATATCAAACTCACGTTCTAAATTTATTACCCGGTCAATACTTGTTGGCATTTCTACTATTTTTGCTGGGTCCGATGGACCATATGCATCTTCAGGTGCTAATGTTACTGTCTTTTTCTCACCAACAGCCATACCAACTACAGCAGCATCAAATCCTTTTATCATTTGACCTGCACCAACCTCAAAACCTAGAGGACTATAAGACCTGCCTTCTTGGTATAGTTCATTATCTTTTGCAACTTGTTCATAACTTGTATCAAATACTTCACCGTCTGTGAAACTGCCGATGTAATTGACTTTGACTGTGTCGCCTGCAACAATTGTTATTGCTGGTTCTGAATCTGAATTAAATAATGCAGTTACCTTGTCAAGATTATCAGTTGCTGCAAGTGCTAGTAATGCAATAGCTATTAACGCAATCAACGGTAATGCAAACTTTTTGAACATACTGAATATGCTTTTTTTTCCAGTAGTCTTTTGTTTTTTTACAACTGCTTTTTTTGCAACTGGCTTTCGTACAGTTGCCTTTTTTGTTGCAACAGATTTTTTAATAACTTTTTTTGCTACAGGTTTTCGTGCAACTGTCTTTTTTGTTGTAGTTGTTGTCTTTCCGGTTGAAGGTCGAGCTTTTTTAGTAGCAACTGTCTTCTTTTTTACGCCGGTAGTTTTGGAAGTAGTAGATTTTTTTCCTGCCATAATTAATCATCTTTATACGAAATTATTTTTTATTAATATTAGTTTTGTACGAATACTATAAGATACCATACACTTATTTTTTGGATAGAATGATTTATAAGTATTTTTATTTCGATACTGTGATTTTTGAATATATTGAACAGTCTAATCGTTTTTATCTATATTAAGTCGCCGACAAAGGCTGTGGATGATACAGTATCACCAAGACCGACTGTCACTTTGGCATGACCTCCAACTTTTGTAGGGACTGTCACAAGATAATTTTTACCAATTGAATAGATGCCAGTGTCGACTTTATTTTTTAGATATTTGTCAATTAGATTTAACTGTTTTAACCCTTCAGGATTTACAGGTACATCGCGTCCAATTTCAAGGTCGACTGCATGGTGGATGAATCCTTTGATACTTTTTGCAAAAGCTGATTCTACACAAAATATGAGGGCGTTTCTGGTAGCTTTGGGTGCTGTGTAATCTTTGTCTGAAAGACAGAGCATGTAGTTTATGTTGTGTGCATGGATTCGTTTCAGACCAGCCTTACTTTTTATAAATCGTATACCCTCAAAAAGTTCTTTTGCACTGTACCCTGAATTTTGGATGTTGTCGGCAAGATCTTTTTTTCCCATGGCTTTCAAGAGGATGCAGGTTTCACGTTCATTGCAACCTAAGCTATCAACTTCGGGCAGGATGTATTTAACTATCTTTGATACTTTTTTCAGATCCTCTTCAGAGGTGAACTCAAAATGAATTTTCATCTTTTTGTTTGCATGGCGCATGAGACCCAACTGTACTTTTGCCTTGAAGAACTCTGCATCAGTTGACAGTGATTGGTAACCACTTAAGAATGCACGATTGACACCTTTTAATATCACTTTTAGATTGTTTGCATAGGGTTCGTCGAAGAATGGTTCCCGTCCTTTCGGGCGGTAGGATACTATGAACCTGTTTGTGCGAGGAACTATGAATGAGGTCTCTTTTATCTTTACTTTCTGACCCTTTTTATATTCAAATATCATATTTATTTTTGGGGTGTCATCTTTTGAAAATGCGTTGTTTGCTCTGATTGGATTTATTGTATTTTTTGTTTTTGAAACTCGGAATGCTTTGACTTTAGGGTCGTAGATATCAGCTTCAGCTTCGGATAATTTTGGATTGTAAACTGTTATGTTTTTTACACCTAAATGCGCCAATACATTTGCAACAATCCCTGCCTGACCACCAATCCTGTAGGAGTCATAGTTTATTGAATCTAAAAGATAATTGTAGGTCTTTGTGTCATCAATTACCCATTCCATAGCTTTTCCAAGTCGCATAGAATTGATTAGACCTGTGCGGAAATCATCAAGAGATTTTATGTCTTTTGCATCTGTGTTTTTTTTAGAATCAAACTTTTCGATTTCTAATTGTTTTAATAGATTTGGAGTTATGTGTTCAATCGCATCTAGATTTGTATTGAAAGCTACAAATATGCCAGATATGTTTTTTGTATTCTTTTCAAAATGGATTAAGACTGAGTGATATTGTTCTGTCCAGAATGCGCGAGGGTCGGTTTCCATAGATGTCAATTTATTTTATCTGGTATATATAGGTAGTCTCTGGCACCAGCAGTTGTTATCCTTGATAAGGTTATTGTTAGAGATTACAATTGTTGAGGCTGAAGGCACAGACTTTATTGGGATCCAATAAAATCTCACTATAATAATTTTCATCATTACCGATGCAGGTTTCGATACGAGTGTTGCCCAGGTTTAAAGAAGATATTACATCAGATATCAATTGACTATCATAATCATCTGTTGAAAATATAAAATCTATCTCTTTCGGGGTTTCATTACTGC
>DAOVVY010000080.1 GCA_030636885.1 Candidatus Nanohaloarchaea archaeon | reverse complement strand
TTTCAGCATCTGCGACTTTGCGGCACCGGGGTCACCGATAAGCAGTATGTGGATGTCACCTCTTGTCTTCATGCCATCAGCTCTTATCTTCTGGACACCGCTGAAAAGCTGGATAGCTATTGCAAGTTTTATGTTATCATAACCGAAAATTGACGGTGCAATGGATTTTGTGAGCATTTCATAGACATTCTTGTTGCTTGCAATCTCTTTTATCTTCTTTTCGTCCTCTTCATCAATCTCTATGTCTTCAAACTCTTTCTCTATTGGTTCAAGGTAATTGCAATCTATGTATATGTCTCGTCTTTTTGATTCTTTGCCACGGTCAACCTTTATGGGCATGTCGTTCAATATACCAGTCACACATACCTTGTTTCCAGGTACCACTTTTTTCTGGAAGGTCGGGTCCACAAGGTCGCTTTTTAGGTATATACCAAGTTTTCTTGCCTGTTGACCACCGTCAAGAGATTCAGGGCTTTCCTCGACGACTATGCGCTGGACATCTATCATCTTACGGTTTATCAGCTGGAAACCTCGCTTGTTGCCGCATTCACACATATAAGGTTTTTCAAGGGTGTCCTCCTCCTGAAGCATGGCTATCTTCTCGCCGCAGGACTGGCATTCCCAGGTCGCAAATGTTATCTCCGGGCGTACCTCGCTTGCCTGCTTGATCAGACCCTCAACACCTATGAATTTTGAAAGATGGTAGCTCCGCAAGTTCTTAATCATGATCTTTTCGGTGTCCGGGATATCCATTATCCTTAAAGGTACTTTCTTTTCCAGTTCCTCAGTACCAAGGTCTATGTTTGACATGGCCTCTTCTGCTGCCTGAAGACATTCCTCGGGTTTGTCTAGAAAATGGTCGAAAAGTTCAGGGTCAAAGCGTTCAAGCGTCTCATAAGGGATTACTAAAGGCTGTGACTCCTGGACAGCTTTCAAAAGCTGTTTGTAACAGATGTCTGTCAGAAATATTTCAAATTTTTTCAATACATCAGAGTAGTCCATAGGAATTAATAATTATGTAGATTAATTTAATAAGTCTTGTTGACACTAAAGGCAATAAAAATTAAAAAATGGAGGGAAAAAGTAATTATTCAATTAATTCATTGTCTTGAGATTCTGTGTTTATCGATTCAGCTTCGATTGATTCAGCTTCAACGGGTTCATCATCACCAAGGTCTATGTCTATATTTTTTAGATTTTTTCTTAGCTTGATTACACTTTCCTCAATCATCTCGTGACTTTTTGCACCTGTGCAGATTACTTTTCCAGACTTGAAAAGAAGGAAGACCACTTTTGGACCATCTAGACGATATACAAGACCCGGGAACTGTTCAGGTTCATATTCTGTGCCTTCAAGATCGAAAGCTATCTTATTCAGATTAAGTTCAGTCGGGAAAAATGTTGATGCGACCATGTTCTGGATAGTGAGATCATTTACGGCAGTCACTTCAGGATCTATCTTCTGGATGTCTTTTAAAAGATTTGCAACAGCTTCATGAGCCTGCTCAACTGACTTTGTTCCTGTGCAGACAATCTTTCCTGAATTGAATATCAGGGCAGCAGCTTTAGGATTCTCTAACCTATATACAAGACCAGGGAACTGTTCAGGTTCATATTCGGTACGGTTAAGACCGACAGAAAGACGGGTCAGTGGTACTTTTTTATCAAAACCGCCTGAAGCGACAACATTGTGAACTTTTATGTTTTTAGGCATATCATATTCCTCCAAAGAGCAGATTCAATCCCCCAAAAAAATCTGCAGGTTTTCCTCAAAAAATCCAATGCTGTAATATGTGAGTATATAAAGGTTTTTCTTTTAATTGTACGGAAATGTTTATAAACTTATGGTGCCTAAAGATTGTGCACCCGATAGTGATAAAATGAATATTTTGACAATAAATCATTATGTAAAACTATCAATATAGAGTCAACTATCAACTATATTAGAATAAGTTGTTCTTTGATAAAATTAATGAGTATTACTTAGTATTGTTATAAAAACAAATGCAAGCGCCAAGATATTTGTTTTACGAAAGGTTTAATTATCATAATAACAATTGGAGACGGCTTGTTAGGGATTGATTGGATAATTGTCCAATATATACAAAGCTTTATATAGTTTGAATACTATATATTATAATCTACATATTGTTAGAGTTATAATATTTAGAAGTTGTGCTTTTTTCTTGGCGCAGATGCGCTTAAAAGGTTTATTTTTAGTAAGACCCGAGCACACATACAACAAAAATAGAGGGTGATAGATATGAATGAAAAAGAGATACGCTTTATGAAAAATATGGCAATGAAGAGCGGTAATACGCGGGAGCTCTTGAGGCTTTCAAAGATAATGAGGCTTCACGGGTTCGACAATATGGATTCTGATGTGGCTAAAAAAGTCACATCTTTTTAGTTCTTTTAAGTCTAGAAGATATAATGATCAAAAGACAAATATACCTATGAAACACATAAAAAAAGGGATAAGAGTCATAGGTTTTGATGACGGACCGTTCAAGCACAGGCAGAAAGAGGATGCGCTTCTTGTGGGTGTCATGATACGGACAAAAGAGTACGTTGACGGTGTTGTCAGCGCGAATATTGCAGTTGACGGCCTCGATGTCACTGAAAAGATAATATCTCTTGTGAACAGGCCGAAATATATCAACCAGGTGCAGCTCATCATACTCAACAGCATAGCATTTGCAGGATTCAATGTTGCAGACATACAAAAGATAAATGAGAAGACGAGGATACCTGTCATCGCGGTCGTGAGAAAGAAGCCGGACACTGACAAGTTCAGGAAAGCGGCAGCCAAATTGCCTGATTTTGAGAGGAGGCTCAGGATAATCGAGAGAGCCGGCGAGGTCAAGATGGCTGATCTTAACGGGAAGACACTCTATTTCCAGAGCGCAGGCATAACTGATGAGGATGCTGTGATGATGCTGAAGAAGACGCGGAAGAGGAGCGCAATACCTGAGGCGGTGCGGATTGCACACATAATCGCGTCAGGGATCGTTGACGGTGAGTCGCGAGGCGGGGCATGATCCAGAAATGTAATGTATATATAACAGAAAGTCACAAATTAGCAACATGGAAATAAATCTCAATATTGAAAAGAAACATTTCATCGTTATCTCTATTTTTCTAGGACTCATTGCCCTTACACTTGCGACAGATGTGATAACTGCTGCAGTGGTGCCTGTAGTTGGAGGGGTTTGGCATCCGTTGTCTGGGATTTCCGGAGACGGAGGCATAACTTCAATCGATAACGGTAGCGGGTATATTAGGGCTGATGCAATCGAAGGTGGGAGTTCAAGCGGAAGCATCCCAACAGGAGCAATCATCATGTGGGCAGGAAATCTAGTAGATATCCCAACAGATTGGCAGCTTTGTGACGGTACTGGCGGGACGCCTGACTTAAGGTCAAGGTTTGTGCGTGGGACTGCTGACGGTGTTGATCCAGGATTAACTGGAGGTGCAGATGAACATACATTGACTGTTGCTGAGATGCCAGCACATAGTCATTCGCTATCTACAACAGTATTGTCGGATAATTATCCAGTAATTTATAATTCAGGAAGTGAGATAATGTATAATGGAGGTACGATAAACACAAATTCTGCTGGAGACAGTCAACCACACAATAACATGCCCGCATATTTTGAGGTCGCATTCATCTGCAAGATTTAAGAATTTAATAAGATTATATTTTTAATGCGAACTCTTTTACTTTTTCTATGACGGACTTTTCATCAATTGTCTTTAAGACTCTGTTTTCCATCAGGACTTTGCCGTTGACGATTGTTGTGTCTACACAGGCACCCGTTGCGGAATATACAAGGTTTGAGACGGAGTTGTGATTAGGCACCATTGTTGTGTCGTTTAGGTCGATAAGTATTATGTCGGCGCGCTTCCCTACTTCTATCGAGCCGATTTCGTTTTCAAGACCCAGGACTTTTGCACCGCCGATTGTTGCAAGATCCAATACTTGTTGGGCGTTTGCAGTTTCGGGGTCGGTGTCTGCGAACTTGTGGAGGAGTGCGCACACTTTCATCTCGCCGAAAAGGTCAAGAGAATTGTTGCTTGCAGAACCGTCTGTGCCAAGACCTGTCGGGATTTCTGCAACTAATATCTCTTTTAATGGCATCGCACCGCCTGTTGCGAGTTTCATGTTGGAGGTCGGGTTATGAGATATTCTTGCTCCTGATTTTTTTATTAAATCTATTTCATTTTCTGATAGGTGGCAGGCGTGTGCCAGGATTATGTTCTTGTCTAGGAAACATATCTCATTTAAGTATTCTACAGGGCGCATACCTTTGTCTTTTATTGAGTCGTCTATCTCTTTTTTTGTTTCTGAGA
>DAOVVY010000096.1 GCA_030636885.1 Candidatus Nanohaloarchaea archaeon | reverse complement strand
TTCCCCAAAAGTCATATTTCATTTGGGAAATGATGAAATTATTAATGCATATGAGGATGTATTGTTGGAACAAATTAAACCTTTCGAAAAATATGCACGCATAATTAAAGGGAAACCCACTGGTAAGGATTCAGAAATAGAGAAACCTAAAACAAATATAATCGACAAACATAAACCAAATCTCTGTATTTTTAAATATAATTTTTTTAAAACTTATACATGGACTGATAACTTCGGTTTGGATTCAAGTGATGAGCCAATATCAATTATAAAAAAACAAACGCACACATTAATTGATGTAATTGCATATGCAATTATAAAAAAAATAACTAATGATTCAAGCTCGGTTGAATAAACAAAGATTCTGAAAGAACATCTTTAAAAATATCGAAAGATAATACCTATTTATGACAAAATTTGATTATCAGACTGGAATCTCGAAATTGCCGGACTTTGTAAAAAAAAGCAGGTTATCATCTTTTATAATAACAAATGAATACTTTTTGGAAGCTATTTTATATGATGGTACTGCAGAAGTTCTCAAAAACAATTATTCTCATTTTAAATCAAATCAAGAAAAGATAGAAAAGCTTAAACCTATCTTTGTAAATTCTATTATCGGTTATTTTAATCATCCTCCCATAGTAGAACTAATATTTGCAGATACTGACCTTCCTAAAAAATACAAAACAGAACTTGAAAACCTTTCTGAGGAAATACCACTTGAATTAAGAATTATAAAGGGTATTAATCGTTATGATAATGGTTATTCTAAACCACCAACATTACATCAAGCTAATATTAAATATGACATTGCATTTTTCAAAGTACCATTTAAAAAAGATGATTTTATTGCAACCTCACAAGAACAGAATGAAGCAGTAATATCAAATAGTTTTAAAGAACTGGTAGTCTATCAAATGATTTGCAATATAGTCTGTGTGAAGTTAGAACCTGACTTTTTTCAGCCCAAACAATAATTAACAATCCTTCTCGGCATACCGGCACATCACTGCCAAATCATTTATAAAATGATTTATTTCTTAATATAATACTATGGCAAATAAAAAAGACTATATCTATGTCAAAGGTGCACGAGAACATAATTTAAAAGATATAGACGTCAAGATACCACGGGACAGCCTCACAGTAATCACCGGCCTTTCAGGGTCAGGCAAGTCATCATTAGCATTTGACACCATCTACGCCGAAGGCCAGAGAAGATACGTTGAATCCCTTTCAGCATATGCACGACAATTTTTAGGTCTCATGAACAAACCAGACATAGACTCAATTGACGGCCTGTCCCCTGCAATATCAATCGAGCAAAAGACAACAAGCAAGAACCCAAGGTCGACTGTCGGCACAGTGACTGAGATCTATGATTATCTGAGACTTCTTTATGCTCGAGTGGGACATCCGCACTGCCCGGTCTGTGGCGACCGGATAAAGGCACAGACAATCGATGAGATAGTCTCAAAAGTCATGAGACACAAGACCGGCACAAGACTACAGATCCTCTCACCCATCATAAGGCAAAGAAAAGGCGAATACAACAGACTTGTTGACGAATACCGAAAGAAAGGATTCACGAAGATACGGATTGACGGCAAAGTGCAAGGCACAGACGAAGACTTCAGGCTTGACAAGCAGATAAAACACAACCTAGAACTCATAGTTGATAGAGTTGTCATGGACACCAAAATAAAATCCAGACTGACAGAGGCAATAGAAGTCGCACTCAAAGAGGCAGATGGTTTATTAATTATAGATGCGGATGAAAAAGAGACACTTTACAGCCAGAAATTTGCGTGCCCGAAATGCGACATAAACCTGCCAGAATTCACACCACGGATGTTCTCATTTAACAGTCCTTTCGGTGCATGCCATGTCTGTCAAGGTCTGGGTACAAAATTAGAGATTGACCCTGAACTCGTAATCCCTGACAGGACAAAGACTATAAGGAATGGGGCAATAGCACCATGGGGTCACAAGTTCAGAAGTTTCTACATGACCCGTCTTGAGTCAGTTGCAGACCATTACAGTTTTGACATGGACACACCTATAGAGAACCTTAAAGACGAACACATAGAAATAATCCTTTACGGTTCAAATGGCGAGAAGATAAGGACAGTCTACGAACACAAGCATTCAGAGGGGCACTGGGAAACCAAGACCGATTTTGAAGGTGTGGTCAATAACCTGAAACGACTGTATTCTCAGACAACTTCTGAGCACAGGAAAAAAGATATACATAAATATATGCGCGAAGACTTCTGCACAGAATGCAACGGCAAAAGACTGAAGAAAGAGGTCCTTGCAGTGACTGTAAATAAAAAATCAATAATTGACATGACCGACATGTCAATAGAGCAGTGCCTTGACTTTTTCAGCAGTATGACTCTCAGCAAAACAGAAGCCATGATTGCTAAGCTCATACTTAAGGAAGTACAGGACCGGTTACGGTTCCTCTGCAACGTCGGCCTTGACTACCTTACACTTTCACGAGCGAGCGGGACATTGTCTGGCGGCGAATCACAGAGGATACGTCTTGCAACACAGATAGGTTCAAACCTAGTCGGCGTGATGTACATCCTTGACGAGCCGAGCATAGGTCTCCACCAGAGGGACAACATAAGACTCATTGATACGCTCAAAAGATTAAGGGATCTGGGCAACACATTGATAGTGGTCGAGCACGACCAGGAGATGATGGAATCTGCAGATCATATAATTGACATGGGTCCTGGTGCAGGTGTCCATGGCGGGAAAATAGTGTCCGAAGGTTCATACAGACACATAATAAACGACAAGCATTCAAACACAGGTCAGTACCTTTCAGGAAAAAAGAGCATAGAAATTCCAAACCAAAGAAGACCAAAAAACGAAAAAGACCTGAAGATAATAGGTGCAAAAGAAAACAACCTAAAAAATATTGATGTATCCATACCCCTAAATATTTTAACTTGCGTAACCGGTGTCTCAGGGTCAGGAAAATCAACTCTCATAAACTCAATACTCTACAATCAACTGATGCGCCATGTCTACAATTCCCAAACGCATCCCGGAAAACACAAGACTATACATGGTCTGGAAAACATAGACAAGATAATAGCGATTGACCAGTCTCCGATAGGTAGGACACCAAGATCAAACCCTGCAACCTACACGAAACTGTTCGGCGACATACGAGACATCTTTGCCATGACAAAAGACGCAAAGGCGAGAGGCTATAAGCCAGGTAGATTCAGTTTCAATGTTGCAGAAGGAAGGTGCAGTGCCTGTGACGGTGACGGTGTCATAAAGATAGAGATGCATTTCCTGCCCGACATATACGTCCCTTGCGAGGTCTGCAAAGGACAGAGATATTCAAGCGAAACCCTTGAAATAAAATACAAAGATAAGACAATAGCAGACGTCCTTGACATGACAGTTGAGGAAGCGCTCGCATTCTTTGACAAGATACCACGGATCAAAAAGAAACTAGATACATTAAACGACGTCGGGTTGGGTTACATAAAGCTGGGTCAGTCATCAACCACATTGTCAGGTGGTGAGGCACAACGGATAAAATTATCATCAGAACTCTCAAAGCGAGGGACAGGCAAGACAGTCTACATCCTTGATGAGCCCACGACAGGACTTCATTTTGATGACATA
>DAOVVY010000128.1 GCA_030636885.1 Candidatus Nanohaloarchaea archaeon | reverse complement strand
GAGGTCAAAGGCATTGTGGAATCAATCGTATCATCAACATTATCAGAATTCTATGAGGAGAACCCTACAACTGCAAAACTGATCTGCGACAAGATCCTGTCCGCATCAAAGGCACGTCTGGCCGCACAGAAAGCACGGGATTTGGTAAGAAGAAAGTCAGCATTGTTCTCATCCAGTCTGCCCGGCAAGCTTGCCGATTGTGCAGAGAAAGACGCATCCAAATGCGAGATATACATAGTGGAAGGAGACTCAGCCGGCGGAAGTGCCAAGCAAGGTCGTTCAAGACATAACCAAGCAATCCTACCCTTGAAAGGTAAAATCTTGAATGTCGAGAAAGCAGGCATGGCAAAGATGTTCAAGAGCGAGGAGATAACCAACTTGATAACGGCTATCGGCACAGGTGTAGGTGACCAGTTTGACTCATCAAAATTAAGGTATCATAAAGTGATAATAATGACGGACGCGGATGTGGACGGTGCACACATAAGCACACTTATCCTGACCTTCTTCTACCGTTACATGAAAGACCTGGTTGAGGAAGGCAACATCTACCTTGCAATGCCACCCCTTTACAAGATCCAGTCCGGAAAGACAATCAATTATGCTTATACTGACAAGGAAAAAGAAGATATATTAAGTTCTGATGAAGTACGGTCGACTGCAAGGATCCAGAGATACAAAGGTCTTGGTGAGATGAACCCTGACCAGCTTTGGGAGACTACCATGAACCCTGAGACACGGTCGCTCAAAAAGATATCGATCACAGATGCAATCGAGGCCGATAAGACATTCACAGTCCTCATGGGCGACAATGTAGAACCTAGGCGAAAGTTCATAGAGGACCATGCCGGTGAAGTCAAGAATTTAGATGTATAATTATAGAAGTGTGAACTTATATGGATAATGACGAGAAGACTCAAGAAGAGAACAAGAACATAATACATGTATCTCTTGAAAAGGAAATGAAAAGGTCTTACTTAGATTATTCTATGAGTGTCATTGTAGGTCGTGCATTACCTGATGTCAGAGACGGTCTTAAACCAGTCCACAGACGTGTACTTTACGCAATGTATGACACAAGTCTTCTATCAAACAAGCCATACCGAAAGAGTGCAAGGCTGGTGGGTGAAGTCTTAGGTAAATATCACCCTCACGGTGACACGGCAGTATACGACACCATCGTTCGTATGGCACAGGATTTCTCATATAATCACACTTTAGTTGACGGTCACGGAAATTTCGGTTCAGTTGACGGTGACTCAGCCGCCGCAATGCGATATACTGAGATCCGTATGTCAAAGATATCTGAGGAATTATTACGCGACATAAACAAGGAGACAGTAAATTTCAAACCCAATTTTGATGATTCATTGAAAGAACCTTGCGTACTACCGTCAGTAGTACCTAATCTACTTTTGAACGGTTCAGAAGGTATAGCGGTCGGTATGGCAACCAAGATGCCACCTCATAATTTACGGGAAGTGTGCAACGCAGTCATCATGCAGATGGATAATCCAGATGTGCCAATTACAGATCTGACCGATGTGTTACTGGGTCCTGATTTCCCGACAGGCGGATTGATGTACGGTAAGACAGGTATCATGTCAGCCTACAAGACAGGTCGAGGTAAGATAAAGTTACGGGCCCGGGCTGTGGCTGAGGGCGATCCTGATACGAAAGAAAGAATCATAATTACTGAACTGCCCTACCAGGTGAACAAAGCTAATTTAATCAAGAAAATTGCAGGTCTGGTATCTGACAAAGTGGTTGAGGGTATCCGTGATATTAGGGATGAGTCTGACAGGGATGGTATGCGCGTCGTCATCGAACTTTCAAAAGCTGCAAATTCACAGGTGACCTTGAATCAGTTGTTCAGACACACTGACATGGAGATAACTTACGGTATCATTAACCTGGCACTTGTAGACAACAGACCACGCGTTCTTGCATTGAACGAAATCATAGCATATTTCATAGACCATCGTATAATCGTCATAACTAAAAGGACAGAATTCGAACTACGAAAAGCTGAAGCACGAGCACACATATTAGAAGGCCTACGCATCGCACTATCAAACATTGACGACATAGTTACATTGATCAAGTCATCCAAATCCAAAGAGGAAGCAAAAGAGAGACTGATCGAAAAATATTCATTTTCAGAGATCCAGGCAGATGCCATACTGGCCATGCGCCTTTCAACTCTTACAGGTCTTGAACGTGATAAGATTGACGAGGAATATGATGCACTTTTGAAGCTGATAGCACGTCTTAAAGAAATCCTTGCATCTCGTGAAGAAATCATGAGGATAATCAAAAATGACCTTATCGACATTAAAGAAAGATACGGTCACGACAGACTGACCGAGATAGCTCTAGGTGGCGACATCGACATGATTGAAGATGAGGATCTGATACCGCGCGAGGAGATGGTCGTAACCATCACTGAGGCAGGCTACATAAAACGCGTAAAACAAGATGAGTACAAGGCACAGCGCCGTGGCGGTAAAGGTGTCATCGGCATGACAACCAAAGAGGAAGACTCAGTCGCAGACATGTTCACTGCATGCACACACGATTATCTATTGTTCTTTTCAGATAAAGGTCAAATCCGGTGGAGAAAGGTCTATGAACTTCCTGAAGGCGGACGATATTCCAAGGGCCGGTCAATTGTCAATGTATTAGATTTAAAAGACGGTGAAGAGATAAGATCCGTATTGCCGTCAAACGAGCTTGACGACAAGCATTATATCACCATGGTCTCAAGGAACGGTGTCATCAAGAAGACTTCAGCAGCACTATTTGCAAGACCAAGG
>DAOVVY010000068.1 GCA_030636885.1 Candidatus Nanohaloarchaea archaeon | reverse complement strand
CTGTTTTAAGAGGACTTGGTGTAGATAAACAAGATTTTGAAGTTGGAAATGAAGAGATATTACCAGAACTAAGATTATATAAAAAAGCAGAAATTATGGATAAACGGTACAATACAAGAATATATACGGAGAGTATGAATAAACTGATAGAACACATAAGAGAAAAGATACAAGAACCTACTGAAGAAACTGTGGTTCAAGAACAGGAAGCAATAGATGAGATATATACATTATTGTTTGAGGGAACCATAACATCTGTATTCAGAACTGAAGAAACACGAAAATTAGATGAATTTTATAACATTACAGAAAGTTATAATAAAATCACAACTGCACCAATGGGGTGTGGTGTTCAGGAATTAGAAGGCTCAAAAATAATGGCTATTTTTGAAGAGATAGCAAACGAAATGGGATTTTTTGCAGGGATAACTATTACAGACCTAAACAAAATTGTGCCAAATTCAAATTTAAGGGATCATGAGCGTGAAAAGTTCATAACAGAAAAAAATTATGGTGACACAATCATATACGTACCCAGTAGGTTTTTTTAGGAAGGAATCATCTATTTTTATTAAAAAATAATTAGAGATAGTCTTAATCACACACCTAACATTTAAATAATTAAAGCCTAAATCTTTGGCAGTGATATCAATATGAGTATGATGATAGGTCTTGAGACACATGTACAGCTTAACTCTAAGTCCAAGCTCTTATGCGGGTGCGCAAACCCGGTCTCTATCAAAAGTAAGGATGCTATTGAACCTAATTCACTAACCTGCCCTACGTGCCTGGGTATGCCTGGTGCAAAACCGCGGATCAATGAAAAGATTATTGAGAGCGCTATCAAGGCTGCGCTCGCGCTCAACTGCGAGATTGCGGGCGAGATCTATTTTTCCAGAAAAACTTATTTCTATCCCGACATGAGCAAGAATTTCCAGACAACACAATATGAGGTGCCTCTTGCAGAAAAAGGTATTATGGAGCTCAATGTTGCCGGAAACAAGAAAAAGATACGGATACGACGGTTGCATATTGAGGAGGATCCGGCAAAACTGATACATAAAAGTTCGCCTACGGGAGGATACACACTTGTCGACTATAACCGGGCAGGCACGCCACTGATTGAGATCGTGACCGAGCCTGATTTCTCTACACCTGAGGAGGCACGATTATATCTGCAGAAGATCGGGCAGATATTCGATTACCTTGGCATCTATGATTTTGCAAGCGAGGCGGCGCTCAAGTCAGACGGCAACCTGTCAATCAATGGCGGTGAAAGGGTCGAGATCAAGAACATCACAGGGACTAAAGAAATTGAGAGAGCGCTCAACTATGAACACATAAGACAGAAGAATGTGGTTCGTGGCGGTGGAGTCATCACGCTTGAATCACGGCAATGGAACCCACAGTTAGGTGTCACTAAGACCATGAGGAAGAAAGAGACTGAAGCTGATTACGGTTACACGTTCGAACCAGATTTAACTAAAATTGAGATCAAGAAATCACTTATAGACAAGCTCAAGAAAGGATTGCCTGAACTGCCTGACCAGAGACAGAAACGGTTCATAAAAGAGTATGGCATGCACGAGAAAGAGGCAGAGAAACTCACTAGCGAGAAGGCGATATCAGACATATTTGAGAAAGCTACAAAGAAAGTGGGTGCAAAGATTGCTGCGGGTTGGATCTCAGGACCACTGAAGAAGACATTGAACTATAATGATACTACTTATATAGGCTCAGGGCTTAAGGATGAATGGATAATAAGCCTTTTGTCATCATTTGCGAAAAAAGATTATACAGATCACGTCACCGAGCAGATCATACGGAAGATGGTGGAACTTAAAAAAGATGATAAGAGTGTAGCTAAGATCTTGGGGTTAGGTAAGATCGAAGATGCAGGCAAGATAAAAGACATTGTCAAGAAAGTCATCAAATCAAATGAGGTTGCAGTCAATGATTATAAAGCAGGTAACGAGAAATCACTACATTTCCTTGTAGGACAGGTCATGCGCGAGACTAAAGGTCAAGTTGATGCTAATACTGCGAAAAAAGAAATTCTTTCAGAACTTAAATGAATGTTATAATAACCCTGGATTGGATGTCTGATACCCCCTAAGATACCAGACACCCAAGGAATCAATGATTCCTTTGATGGAGAGAGTCCACAAAATATGAGATCTTATTTTTGTTCTAGGGATAAATATATAGTCACTTAAAGTATATAAAGGTTTTCTTTTTTGAATATTTTTTTGTTGAAATTTGACGAGACACTATTGAATCATACGTATTTTGTATCATATCGACAGAAATCTTTATAAATATTAGTAAATAGATATAATCGTATGGATTCCGAAATCACCACTTCGAAGCAGATAAAAAGAATAAAACCAGATAAACTCTCAGATAAAGAAATACTTGTATTGTACGCAATCACAAGATGGCCACTTAAGACAGATCAAGAACTTTCTGAAAAGATATATCTCAAAAGATCAACAGTCACATCAATCAAGACACGTCTTAAAGACAATAAAGTCTACAGATTCAAATATAGGATAGGTTCCGAATACATCAACGAACGTATCATCAAGAATACATTTTTTCAAATAAAGCCAGACATAGATAGAGAATCATTAAAAAAACTAGCAAAAAGAGTACTGGAAAAATATAATAACAGTGTATTTACAATAATCACAGATTCTACTTACGTAGGTCTTAATTTTGTGAAGGATTTCGCAAAGCTCAGGATTGGAGAATATGATTTTGAAGAGAAATGGAATAAACAAGGAATATTTGTTGAAGGATATCCAAAATATGTCAATTTTGCGTTAAAACATGCAAATATCTATTTCAGTTATGCGAATCTCATCAGGCATATATTCAGATTGGATATACCAGAAGATAATGATTGTCTTGACAGGCATACAATAAAAGACAGAACGCTTAAGACAGTAAACCTGAATGTAAACGAGAAAAAAGTTATGTTCCACCTATGCAAATATCCAGACAAAGACAATAAAGCTCTTTCCGAAATGACAGGAATCAATTTACAGACAGTCCGGAAGATAAAACGAAATATTTTAGATAAAGGCATATTGAAACCGGTCATTGTGCCAGCACTTAAAAAACTTGATAATGAGATCATCACATATAAATCGTTTAAATTCAATCAGGCAAAAAGTATTGAAGAACGGATTGATTTTGTAAAATATATAGAGACCAACCACCCACATTATTTCTTAAGGATATATGACGAGAATGAATACATATCATTGTGTGTCTATAAAGATTATAGCATATATTACCGTAATTCACAAACAATTGAAGAGTATATCGCAAAGACCAATATAATGACAAATAAAACTGAAACTGCAGTAGTGCCTATAAATGACATAAAATACATCAAAAATGTCGTGTTCTCAGGACTTTGCAGGAAAGTATTTGACATAAAAGATAAAGATATCAAATTGTAACATTTAAAAAACTATATGTCCATTTAATCCTGTGGGCTCGTGGCTCAGTTTGGATAGAGCGACTGGCTTCGGACCAGTAGGTCGAGGGTTCAAATCCCTTCGGGCTCACTTTTTATTTTCATTATATATGCTTAGTTCTATAAATCATAGATGTGAGATCATAAATGCAACGAAAAAATAGGATGCAGAGGCAGGCGACATTTGTCAGATGGTGCCATGATTGCAATGTGCCACTGCTACGCAAGAAATGCGACATATGTGGTGGGCGCGGTAAAGCGATCAGTGTTACAGGTAATGGTGAGGTACGGCCTGCATTTGAAACTGAAAAACTTGAGATAAATAAACAGGTCACCAATTCTTACGGTTCGCGCACGGGAAAACTCATGCGCAAAAAGACAATATATCTTGCCAAGACGTCAGGGGTTGACAAAGTTGATGAGGTCATTGTTGACGGTGTCATTATCGGAAACCTTGAGTTTGATATCCTTGAGAAATTATACAGATTCATACCATCTATTGAAGGATGTGTTATGTTTGATAAATCATCAATAAGGAAAATCAGAGTCAAGAAGATGCCGAAAGGGCATCTTAAAGGTAAGTATATTGATTCAGACAATATAGTTACATTGTCCAGCGAAAAATTCAATATCGGTGACTATGCAATCTTAATCTTCCCAAACAAGATGATAGGTAAAGGACTTATCAAGAGAGAACTTACAGAGGCCAAGAATGTCATCAAGATTATTGACATCACTCGGGAAGAATTGGCTTTCTCTAATCAAATCAGTGATATCCAAAAAGCTATAATTGCGAACAAAGGTGCGCTTAACATCATCGAAAAGGAAGCTAAAGAATTCATCAAGGCATCCATGGAAAAAAATAAGAAACCACTGACTGTCGCATTCAGTGGTGGCAAGGACAGTCTTGTTGTCTTGGAACTTATGAAAGAGGTCACTAATAATTTTGAGATTATATTTATCGATACAGGTCTTGAATTTCCTGAGACTATTGATTATATCACAATGATGCAGAAACGTCTGAAGAGGAAGATACGGCTGCTCAAGAATGATAAAGATTTCTATTCTGAGATGGATACTTTCGGACCGCCTGCAAAAGATTACAGGTGGTGCTGCAAGACGCATAAGCTTGCGCCCATGGCTGAATATGTGTCACTTAATTATCCTTTGGGGTGTCTTACTTTTGAAGGCAAGAGGAAAAGCGAGTCATTTTCAAGAGCGATGTCAAAACGAGAAGATTCTAATCCGTTCGTCCCCGGGCAGGTCAGCGCATACCCAATACTTGAATGGCGCGCACTTGAAGTATGGTTTTTCATATTGTCTAAAAAATTAAGGTACAATAAACTCTATGATATGGGTTTTGAACGGGTCGGGTGTTGGATGTGCCCATCAGGTCTTGACTGTGAATTCCAGAGGATGAAAGATATCCATTATGATAAGTATAAGAAATTCAATCAGTACCTTATCGACTGGGCTGAATCGCGGATGTTAAGCAAGAAATATGTCAGGCTCGGGTTCTGGAGATGGAAGGATTTCCCTAAAAAGATTTAGCACACAAACGAGAGCCCGTTTTCGATCCGGAGCGATCATCTCCGGATCTCTATTCTACAGTAACAGACTTGGCGAGGTTACGCGGCTGGTCGATATCGGTTTCTTT
>DAOVVY010000120.1 GCA_030636885.1 Candidatus Nanohaloarchaea archaeon | reverse complement strand
ATTTAATACTTGGGTATTGGGTGATTCATAGACTTTTTTTGCGTTTGAAAATCCCGGCCAGGGCGTTGTCTTTAAAAACTGGTTCAAAATAATATATATATAAGGTATGAGGATATGCGCACTTCCAAGATAAGTTTTTGTTTCTGATGTATTTAATAGATTAGTCAGAACTATGCTTTTTTTGGATTGGTTTGTGGGCTCGTAGCTCAGTCTGGCTAGAGCACCGGACTCTTAATCCGGGTGTCGAGGGTTCAAAATGAGGGGACTCCCTCAAGGCGTGAGCGACATTCACATCGATGATGTGAAGTCACTTGTTAATTATTGATTTAATGTGCGCAAGAGGGTCTTTTCATGAATATCCCTTCGGGCTCATTTAAAAAATCAATAGATGGTTTCATTGGATGCCTCTTTTGTATATATCCTTTCACCATATATATGGTTTTGGGTTTGTTTGTAATATTTAAATGTTAATGTTATGTGACTGTAGGGGCGATATACTTGAATGATGACGAAATAAAAAATCATGTGCTTGTTCCAAAGCATGAAATACTTAATGCTACGGATAAGGCTGCTGTTCTTAAAAAATATAATATCACGGTAGAACAGCTTCCAAAGATATTGAATGGTGATGCTGCAATAAAGGCATTCGGTGCAAAAACTGGTGATGTTGTTAGGATAACAAGGGAATCTGTTACTGCGGGTGTTTCGATATATTTTAGGACAGTTATTTAAGGGTGCGATGATATGATTAATTCATTTTTAAAATATTCACGGGATAATGGTGGACTTATATCTCATCAGATTGAGTCTTTTAATGATTTTATAGAACATCGATTACAACAGATTATTGATGATATCGGTGAAGTCAAAATCGATTTGCCTACTGAAGAAAATTTGGTTATTCGTTTCGGTAAAATTATGATTGGATCTCCTGAAATAAAGGAAAGTGATGGTTCTACAAAACTATTGAATCCTACTGAAGCAAGACTTCGAAAACTTACTTATTCTTCTACATTATATATAGAGATGACTCCTGTCTTTGAAGATGTGGAGCATGAAACTACATATGTAAATATTGGTGATTTTCCTATAATGGTCAAGTCTAATCTATGTCCTCTTACTGGGATGTCAAAAGAGGAATTGATTGAAGCTGGGGAAGATCAATATGATATGGGTGGTTATTTTATAATCAATGGTGTTGAGCGTGTGCTTATACTTTTTGAAGATATTGCACCTAACCGGTTGATATTCCAAAAGAAAAAAGGCGAGATAAATGCACGTATTGATTCTAAGAACCGTGGTTATACCCAAAGGCATGTCTTTGAAAGGAAAGAGGAAGGTACAATAGTTGCACGATTTGCAAATATTGCGACTACACCGTTGCCTCTTGTGGCGATTATGAAAGCTCTTGGTCTTGAGACTGATAAAGACATAATTGATACAATTTTTAAAGGGAAAGATCCGTCTGAAAACATATTACTTAACCTTTATATGACTGAATTGTCAGGTCGTGATGATGCAATTGAGTATATTGGTAAGGTTCTTAAGATTGTTAAGAAAGAACAGGTTAATGATCGTGTTGAACATTTACTTGATAATTATTTATTGCCTCATTTAGGACAGGATGCATCTAGTCGTCTGTTAAAAGCAAGATATCTTGCAAGTATAATGGGTAAAATGGAACTATTATATGATGGTAAGATAAATGATGATATTGATCATTATGCTAACAAGAGATTAAGGCTTGCAGGTGATCTTTTAGAGTCTGTATTAAGGTCTACAATTTTAGGTAGATGGGGTCTTGTTGCAAGATTACAATATAATTATCAAAAAATGATCAAAAGAGGACGAAGACTTCCAAGTCTGCAAAGTATTGTCATAACTGGTGTGCTTACAAAACAGATTATGCGAGCTATGGCTGTTGGTGATTTTGCAAATCAGACGGGTGTCAGTCAGAGACTTGAACGAAGTAACTTTGTAAGGTCTTTAGGTCACATGCGTGGTGTTGTATCTCCTTTGTCATCCACACAAGAACATTATGAAGCAAGAGAACTTCATGCAACTCATTGGGGTCGGCTTTGTGCAGTACGAACTCCTGAAGGACAAAATATTGGGCTTCGGAAATTCCTTGCATTAGGTGCTAAAGTGACTACGGATTCTTATGAGGAAGAGACAGAAAAAGTTAAGTCTGTATTAGAGGGATTAGGTGTTAAAAATGAGTGAAGTTTATGTTAATGGTTATTTTGCAGGTGAGCATGACAAGCCTTTAGAACTTGTTAAGGCACTCATTGAAAAGAGACGGGGTAGTAAGTTACCTGAAAGTATGAATGTCGCTTATCATGAAGATAAGGATGAAGTGCAGATAAATGTTGATTCCGGTCGAGTTAGGAGACCTCTTGTTGTTGTAAACAATGGTAAAGCATTACTTACTGCTGAAATGAGTGAAAAACTTAAAAATGATGAGTTATCTTGGGCGGATATTCTTAAGAAAAATATTGTGGAATATATTGATGCAGAAGAGGAAGAAAATGCATATATTGCAGTTTCAAGAGAAGAAATTACGGCAGAACATACTCATATGGAGCTTGATGCTTCATTGATTCTTGGTGTTGCTGCATCAGTTTTAGTATTTCCTGAGAAGAATCGTGGTGATCGTCTGAATTATGGTTCTCGTATGGCAGTCCAGTCTATGGGTATACCTCTACAGAATTTCCTTATGCGGGATGATACAACTTACAATGTTTTAGTTTATCCTCAAGTACCTATTGTGAAAACAGATAGTATGGATGCAATTGGTATGGAATCACATCCGTCTGGTCATAATCTTGTTATTGCGGTGTCTACATTTTATGGTTATAATGTAGAGGATGCTTTGATTGTAAATAAGGCATCTCTTGAAAGAGGTATTGGGAGATCTGTTGCATTTAGGTCTTTTGTTACTGAATTCCGTCGTTATTGGGGTGGTCAAGAAGATGAAGTTTGTATTCCTGATGCAAGCGTTAAAGGTTACCGCAGTGAAGATGATTATGCAGGTCTTGAT
>DAOVVY010000139.1 GCA_030636885.1 Candidatus Nanohaloarchaea archaeon | reverse complement strand
GTCGGAATCAAAGTAGAGAGGAATAACGTAGTAGGACTTGTATGATATAATTGTGGATTGGAAGCATTTCCTGAATCAATATGTAATCTTTCATCGTTGGAACATTTAAATTTGGGAGATAATCATTGATTTTTTAAAAACTCTCAATACGACAGTAACCTTTATAAAAGTTTAGAAATTATAATTATTTAATTGATTAAGATTTCTATTTAATTAGACAGATCAAGACCCGATGAATCGAAAGATTCAAGAAAACTATGAAGGTTGATGAGATATGGTAAATTACGTAACATTTGAAACACCAAAAGACCTTGCTGAAAAGGTTTACAACGCTATTGAAGCTGTTGTCCGTTCCGGTTCCATAAGGAAAGGTACAAACGAAGTAACAAAAGCAATTGAACGAGGTACAGCAAGATTAGTAGTTATTGCAGCAGACATAACTCCCGAAGAGATCGTTATGCATCTACCAATACTATGTAAAGAGAAAGCTGTTCCTTTCGTATTCGTACCAACAAAACAGGAACTTGGTGCTGCATGCGGAATATCAGTATCTACTGCAACTGTCGCTGTTGATGACATAGGCAAAGCAGGAAAACAAATTGAAGACATAGTGGCATCACTAAAGGGTCTTCAGAAATAGGTGAATGATTATGGCTGTAGGTGCCAAAGTTGTAAGAATTATGGGTCGACAGGGTACAAAAGGTATTTGCCGTGTTCGATGTCAAGTTACTGATGACGCAGGCCGGAACAAAGTAATAATCCGAAATGTCTTAGGGCCTGTACGGATTGGCGACATCCTCATGATAAGTGAAAGTGAGATGGAGTCTGCAAGTGTGATTGAATAAGGTGGTTGTGATATAATATGGAATGTACATACTGTGGAAAAACGATTGAAGAAGGAACAGGAAAGATTGTTGTACAGAAAGACGGACGAGTTCACAGATACTGCACTTCAAAATGTGAGAGAAACCAAAAACTCAGACCTGCACGTAAAGTTCTCTGGACAGAGACTTACCGAACTCAAGTCAAAGGTAAACAATAAGGGATTTTCCCTAATTTTTTTATTTTTTTAATAAAATTTATTTTTTAAAGATTAATATTCAATTAAAATTCAATATATGGTTGTGTTATTATGTTAGAAAGAACTTTTGTTATGGTTAAACCCGACGGAGTCCAGAGAGGTCTTGTCGGCGATATAATTACTCGTTTCGAGAAAGTTGGTCTAAAGATGATCGGCATGAAACTGATACATGCTACTGAAAAACAGGCAGAAGAACATTATGTATTAACTGATGAATGGGTCGAAAAAGTAGGTAATAACACACGAGACTCCCTGACTAAAAAAGGACTTGAATGTAAAGAGACAAACGAAGAGATAGCAAAAGGCATACATGACGGCCTTAAGAAATACCTTCGAGAAAACCCGGTTGTAGCTATGATTTTTGAAGGTTTCCATGCAATTGACATCGGTCGAAAGATTGTAGGTTCAACTGAATCAAGAACAGCAGCTATAGGAACTATTCGTGGTGATTATTCATTAGACTCTTATGATTTATCTACAGATTTAAAAAGAGCCGTAAGGAATGTAGTTCATGCATCAGGCGATAAGGCTGATGCAAAAAAAGAGATTGCGCTCTGGTTTGATGGCGAAGATATCTACGATTATGAAAAACATGATTGGGATGTCATGCTCAAGCACAAGAAATAAAGAATAGACAAAATCTATTTTTTCTTTTTTTATATTTTTTTAAATTAATCAAAACTTAGAATTAAAGAAGTCCTTTCTGTTTTTTCATCTTTTTGATATATTTGTATACTGTTAAAATATTAACATTATATTCTGCTGCAATTTCGCGTGCAGGCATACCCTTTTCAGTCTTGACCCACCAATCTTCAAGAATCTTGTTCCATTCATCTTTATGGGAAATACTAAGGTGTTGGTTATATACTCGCAGTTTTTCAAACTTCTTATCACAAAATTGACAGTTTATCATAAAATACAATATGAACTATAATCATTATATATCTTTTGTTTTTAAATGGACTGAAGATACAGACTTATAAATTTTGATAAACTACTATTTATTTATGGACGAACCACTACAAATCTATTTCGCTGCAGCTCTTTTTTCTGGTAGGGAGACATATTTCAACAGAATGATGACTAATATTTTAGAAGATAAAGGTTATACAGTCAAATTACCGCAGCGGGATGGTTTTGAGTTCGGAAATCTAACTGAAGCACTTACAGATAAACTGGAGCCAAAAGAGGTTCCGCAAGCAGTACAGAATATAATTTATTTTCTTGACATGGGTATTTTTGTCGCAGAAAGTGACGTGATTATCGCAAACCTGGATGAACCCCTTGATGAAGGTGTAGTGGTCGAGATTGCTTATGCGCGCATTTTAGGTAAATATGTAATTGGATACAGAACAGATGTACGTGCACCCTATGGTGGTATCTCTGAATTGGCAGGAGGTACACATTTTTTCCCAGTTCACCAATGTGACGTTTTCATAAAGCATCCGATGTCTTGTCAAACAAAAGAATCTGCAGATGAAGAGATGTCAAGT
>DAOVVY010000134.1 GCA_030636885.1 Candidatus Nanohaloarchaea archaeon | reverse complement strand
CAAAAAGATAATAATTGAAGAAGAAGGTTTTGAAAGCGCATCTTTCTAAAACCCAGCCTCAACTTATATAAACATCCTTGGGAAATATTTAATATCAAAGATTAAGGTCATTCTTATGAAAACTAAAAATTTTGCACCAAATAAAACAAAAGAATATACATTACAAAAAAAGTTAAGAAAACTAGCCAAAAATGAATTTATCGGCGACATATTCTATATATTCCTAGGTATCTTTTTCGCACTATTCATATACACAGGACTCAAATTTGCTCTTGGAACACCAGACCCCATAGTTACAGTAGTTTCAGGATCTATGATACCAACTTTACAAATTGGAGATATGTTATTCTTGAAAGGCATTAACCCAGAAACAATAGTTGAAGGAGATATAATAGTGTACTATTATCCACCTATGGGAAAATTAATAATCCATCGCGTCTTTGAGATGTATGAAGATGGTTCTTTTAAGACTAAAGGAGATAACAGCATAACAAATTCAAGACCGGATACATGGGTGGTACAACCGGAATGGGTTCACGGAACACCTCTATTACGAATTCCATATTTAGGTTATCCAAGAATACTTCTTGAGAAAGCTATCAATTTGATAATATGATAAAAGTCAACATAAAACGATATATCCTGTATCTTGCAAGGTGGCAACTGAGCACACCAATACTTGCACTAGTTCTGATATTGTTATCTACAACTAACAGATGGACTGCAACAATTATAGCCAATCTTATCGGTGGACTGATTTTTTTCTGGGTGGACAGATACATTTTCACAACCGACACCCTTGCAGCACAATGGGAAATCAAAGAAAATATAAAATGTACCGACTGCAACAGCGTATCGAGAGGCTACCGTCTTGTAAAGTCTGAAAATTATGACATGACAGGTGACAAGCTACCAAAATTCAGATGCGAGAAATGTTCAAAGAAAAAGACAGAGATACTAAAAAAGAGAGGAATAAAAATAAAATAAAAAAAACAATAAATCACTTATCAAGACCTATCTTGACAAGAATCTTTTCAAGCGGACAGAACTTTGTAAATCCATACTGGAACAGGTTAAGTCCGACAAACATTGTAAGATAAAGCCATCTTATGTCTGTCATATAAGCAAGATATGAAGACACAACAATCATTGCGCCTGCAATCTTATGCACATGGTCTACAGCACTCATTTCTTAGTCACCTTCTTTTTTGAAACAGTCTTTTTTTTACTTATTGAAATAACTTTACTGACAACAATAAGAAACATAAACACAATCAAAAGATAACTACCATAAGTCTTCCATAGATTAGGAGCCACTCCATCAACAGTAAGTGTTGCACGTCTACTAAAAGTATAGATATTATCATCACCTTTATCACTGTCACCTTTTGCGCGCAATATAAGCTTTACATCATGCTCTTTAAGCTCAGTATCAGGCGCAATATCAATATTAAATATGGCCACACCTTCTTCACCTGGTTCAAGGTCACCAAGATAACTGCTTCGTGCCTCAAGATCAAATGTCTGCGAACTTTGTTTAAGTATCCGTGCATCCACAAATTCAGCAGTTTCAGTACCTGTATTCTTAACAGTTACCTTAAGTTTTGTACTGCTTCCTGAAAGACCCGTACCTACAGATGACACCACTTCAAGTTGTGGTCTCTCTTTAATCAATATTGGTATGACTTGAGTTTTTGTATACTTGTTATTATCTAGATCCATATAACTCATATCAACCTCAAGATCATAAGTATCAGGTAATACCTCGTCGGTAACATCAATTGTGAATGTAACCTGTTTACTCTCCTGTGTATTTAACACACCAACCCATACACGATTGTTGTTTGCATAACTTGGTGTCATACCTTCTTCTTGCGAACTAAGGACAATCTCCATGTTCTTAGCATTCTTTTCACCAGAATTTTCAACATTCATAGTAAGCTCAACAAAGTCATCCCCTGGTCTGACTCTTAACGGATTAGTGTTCATGTTAGATATTCCCGCTATGATTCCTTCTTTCTTGACATTAATGTAGAATGTATTTTCAATAACATCACCTATTGGTTCACCATCCAGATAATACTTGTATTGAACACTCATCTTATACTGCCCGACTGGCGCATCCGACAATACCTTTATCCTGAACTGACTGTTCCATTTATCATAAGGGTCAATAATTCCCAGATTATTATTAAATCCATCATCAATAACTATGACATTCTCTTTAGCGATGCTGTCGTAGGGTACAAGTATGGCTTTCTGTGTGTACCTGATATCTTCTTCAACAAGTGCCTGATATCCGAAATTTTCACCTTCACTGTGCATGCTTGCAATAATTGTAACCTCATCACCTGCTGTAATGATTGCAGGATCAAAACTTACACTGTCAAGCATGATGTATGCACTCGCCGACTGCATCATAAATGCCATCATAACAAGTGCACTAATTATCATATTAATTTTTTTATTTTTCATTTAATTTCACCTTTTTTAAATTCTTATTTTAATCATTTTTGTAATCTTTGTCAATTATCTTTATCCGTAATCATAAGTATTACAGGTTCAACAAATATTGTTACTATGAATGTGATCAATATACCCATTGCAAGAATTATACCTAAATTGTTCATTGCAGGCATAACTCCAAACAAAAGTGCAATAAAACCTCCGCTTGTAGTAAGTGACGAACCGAGCAT
>DAOVVY010000094.1 GCA_030636885.1 Candidatus Nanohaloarchaea archaeon | reverse complement strand
TGTCAGTTTCGGGAACCGGGTCGATGTTGATGAATGTGATCTCGTTGATGGTTTCGCTAAAGATAAAGATACGAATCTTATCATCATATACCTTGAAGGACCTAAGAACGGGCGCGAACTTATGAAAAGCCTGAAAAATACAACCAAGACTAAACCTGTAATAGTCCTCAAGGCTGGGAAAAGCGATAAGGGTGCAAAGGCGGCCGCATCGCATACGGGCACTCTTGCCGGTAGCTATAACATATTCAGTTCTGCAATGAGACAGGTGGGTGCCACCGAAGCTAAGACTCTTGATGAACTTTTTGATTTTACAAAGGTATTGAGCAAACAGAGACTTGCCAAAGGCAATAGGGTGGCCATTGTTACTAATGGTGGCGGTTACGGTGTGCTTTCAGCGGATGCGTGCATCCATGAAGGGTTAAAACTTGCTGAATTCTCGCATTCAAGTGTTGAGAAAATCAAAAAAGTTATGCCTGGTTTTGCTGGAGTGCATAATCCTTTGGATCTTATTGGTGACGCTACTGAAGAAAGGTTTGAAACTGCACTTAATACTTTAATTAAAGATAATAATGTTGATATTATTGTTGTATTTATATGGGCACTTGGTACCACTCTTGATTCAGGCGTGGTTGAGGTCATATCAAAGATTGCTAAAACCACTAAAAAACCAATAATCTGTGGTGGATTAGGTAGCAGATATACAACAGATATGCTTCTTAGACTTGAAAGTTCGGGTATTCCTACTTTTCCCACGCCATGGAGGGCTATGAAAGCGTCTAAGGTGTTGGCTGAATATGGAAAAGTTAAAAAAAATTGAATTTATTTCTCTTCAAGAATAAGAGATGTTACATCTGAATAATCAAATGGTTTGAATACGTTCTCTATTGAAGATATGAACTGGTCTGTGCTCTTTATGTATGTCCCCCATCTGGTCTTTATGTCTACTATGAAGTCTTCATAAGATTTCATGTCTTTGTGGGATGAAATGAAAAATGCTGTTCGTCCTGAAAGACCGTTACCTCTTGCAAAACATAATATTTTCTTGTTAGTTTTCATAGCTTTTATAAATTCTGTAAGTTCTTCTTTTTTTGAGTAGTCTGTCCATTGCATGAAAGTTACAACTATTATGTTTAATCCAATTTTTCTGAAAGATGGACGCGCATGGTAGTCCCATATATATTTTTCGCGCTCAAGCTTCTGTCGTATCCTTGTAACTGTCGGTTGTGTTGTATTAATCTCTTTTGCGATTTGTTTGTCAGTCTTCCTACCATTTTTTATTAATCTTACAAGCACATCTTTCTCTTTTTTCTTAAGCATGTTATTTATATGGTGTTTTAAAAATAAAAATTGATGAGTATCAAAACCGAAATTTATATATACTGTTCTTTTCCTATTATTGTTAGGTGACATAATTATGAATAAAAATATGAGTCAAAAAGATAGAGCAATAAGAATTATCGCAGGTGCTGTAATATTACCGAGTGTGGTATTGAATACTCCATTTGCACTTTCGCTTACAGGAAATGCATATACTGTCGGTGCGCTTTTCAGTGTCTTTCTTCTTGTGACTGGTGCTATGGGAACCTGTCCTTTATATGGTCTGTTTAAGAAAAAGGTACCTGCAAAAGCTAAAACTGTTGCAAGAAAACCGGTTGCTGTTAAGAAGACTGTCAGGAAACCAGTAGCTAAGAAAAAATCAAGAGCTCCGGCTAAAAAAAAGGCACCTGCTAAAAGAAAGGTGGCCCCTAAACGAAAAAAGTAATTGATGTTCAATAGTTTTAGGTATTAACCGCCAGAGATGATCTTTATCATCTCTATTTTATCTTCTTTTTTTATTCTTATATCCTCAGGTTCTATCTCGTTGTTTATTTTTACCAGAACTGTCTCTGTGTTTATGTCAAGTTTATCCATTAACTCTGATATTTTTGGGATCCTGTCAAAATTTAGCCTGTTCTTCTTTCCTTCATAAGTAACTTCAATATCCATAATTATACACCTGTGCTTAAATTTAAATAATAATTATTTTAAATAGTTGTATGAAAGAGTTGTTGATTAAAGCGAAGATGGCTATGGATCGTGGTAAATATTGGCTTAGTTATATCAATTTTGCAATGCTTCTTTTCATATCAGTTACAAGTATGAAAGAGTATGATATGTTTTCATTTTTGCAAGGCAGATACTGGATTTTTCTGCTGGGGTTTGGTACTTTTATATTTATTACGATTTTAGGTTATATTGACCTCAAGAAACTTAAGACGTTCCAGTTGGAGACTGAGATATATGCGCGAATCAATCCTGTGCAACAGAGGATGTTTGATAATCAGGATAAGATATTGAAAAGGATAGATGGTATTGAGAAAAAGGTTGGTAAAAAGTAATCAACTAATCAAATGTCTTTTGCAAGCCTTATGTCTTTTGCCTTGATTGTGTTTCTTCCTGCGTGCTCTGCAAATGTTACTGCACTTTTTGCTACTTCAATTGCCATGTCTTCAAGAATTTCTGCAAACAGTGTTGCGGCTTTTGTTGATACTCTTTCTGCGCCAGCATTTCTTAACAGACGATCTGCTGCTGCTGAGGGTATGTTGGTCATACAAATAATTGGTGTTTGGGGTTTAAATGTTTTTGATTATATAAGAAGACAAAAACACAATTTATATTATGTATAAGAAAGGATATAATTTTGAGAGGAACATTAAACTTGAACTTGAGGCTGATGGCTGGAAAGTTATACGGTCGGGCGGGTCAAAAAAACCTGATATGGTGGCTGCACGAAATGGTAAGGTTATCATAATAGAATGCAAGATTACTAAAAAAAACAAAGTTTATCTTGAAACTGAGGAAGTTGAAAATTTAAAAGATGTAGCTGAACATTTTGGGGCGGAATGTATGTATGCTGTGAAGACTATTAGAAAAAAATGGTGTCTTGTGTCTGTTGACGCTTTAAGAAAGATGGATTCTAGTTATGTGTTTGATTTTGATTAAATGTCAAATTCATTGTTAAGATAGTCTGATACCTTTGTGTATACCTTGCCCGATATTGCAAGCCTTATTGTTCTTGTCCTGCCATGCCTGCCACGGCTTATCACTTTCGTGTTGATTATGCTTAACATGTCTAGTTCGGCTATCAAGTCACTTATTCTTCTTTGTGTCAATGGTTTTATACCTATCTTATCACATAGGGTTACGTAAAGGTCAAAGACGTCGCCTGTGAATATGTATTCTGAACTCTTTTCACTTAACATGAATATTGTCTTAAGAAGTATCTTTGATTGTTTCGGTTGTGTCTTGACTGCCTCAATTATGTGGTCCATGTCTATCTTTGATTCTGCACAATCTACATGATCTAAAGTTATATTTGTCATATTCTGACGTTCGGCAAGTTCACCTGCTACTCTTAAAAGATTAAGTGCGCGTCTAGCATCACCGTGTTCTTGGGCTGCAAGAGCTGCACATTTCTGAATTACACCATCAGTTATTATATTATCTGTGAATGCAATCTCTGCTCGTTCTAAAAGTATATCTTTTATCTGAAGTGCATTATATGGTGGGAAAATCATTTCTTCGTCTGAAAGTGAACTTTTAACTCGTGCATCCATGTTCTCTGTGAAAGACAGGTTGTTTGATATACCCACTATTGTCACTTTTGAATTGTCTGTGTCTTGGTTTATCCTTGTAAGTGTATACAATAATTCATCACCTACTTTTTCGATTAAGGCATCTATCTCATCAAGAACTAAAAT
>DAOVVY010000076.1 GCA_030636885.1 Candidatus Nanohaloarchaea archaeon | reverse complement strand
TTAAATTATTCTTGATAACTCTCACATTTATTGAGGTATTTATGTATGGAGTGAAATCAATCGACTCGATGTAATCAATCTCGGACAGATATGTGCTCACTTCAGTGACAAAGGCGCAATCTGCGAAACTGATCTTTTTATCGGTATCGAGCACTAGAAGGCGGGGGTAATCGTGTATGATGTCTAACTTTGAACCTTGCGCTTTCACTACGCTTTTTAGCTCTTCGCGCGCAAGGGACACGTTTTCTCCTGAAAGATAGACTATATATCGCATACAAAATCAATGGATTTCTTTAATTATATAAATCTTGTGCGGGTTTATATATAAGTTTATAGCAATATGGCTTGTTATTTGTATGGGCGTATGATAAAATAGTTGTATACATGTGTGATTTTATAGCAATATAATATTATTTTATTATAAAACAATATTACCATTTAATTATAATTTGTTAATTCTATATTTTTATAAAAATATAAGCAGATAGTTGTACTGAAATATATAGAGATAGTAAGATAGTTCAATTAATCCATAATATGATAGTTTTATTTAACTCTAATTAAATACCAATATAAAACCATATCCTTAACTCTCACAAAAATACAGAAAAAAATTATGCAGAAAGTTACCCACACAGGTGTTTACCAAGAGATATATAACAAGATAGACAAATGGCTGTATGAGATTTTTTGTGTTTGGGATGTCTGTGTTGATCGGACTTATGGTCATTGGGTCGCCCGCTAGCGCATGGTGGAATGATACACATGGTGCGCTTGCTGAAAAGGTATGTCGAGATTTTAATTGTAGCTGTATGAATGAGATAATTGAATGGTCTAATATACCAGATGACAAATTCAAAGATATGATTAACCACCATGATTACGATATAAATAAAGATTGTCCAGAAAGCAGGTATTGGCGATGCCCTACCGAAAATGATTTTAAGGCAAGTCAAAAAGTGCAGGAGTTTCTTGATACTGCCGAACAAGAAGAGGATTGTTCGGTATGGAAAAATATTGCGATAGCATCACATTATTTTTTTGACACTAAAGTATTTTGGCATAATGTGCAAGATGAAGACTATTTCGAGTGCCATAAAGAGTTTGAAGAGCAGGTCAATTCATTCATTTTTGAAAAAGATACAGACTGGACAGTCTGTAGTTGCGGAATTTGTGTAAATTATGATGAATTGACACCATGGGTTTTGGAATTTGAAGACAAAATTGGGTTTCTTGATAAGGTTTATGACACAACACTAATTGTCGAAATTGAAGAAACTACATTGTTTGAACAGTTCATAGTATGGGTAAAAAGAATAATAGGTTCTATTTTTTAAAACATTATAACTTTTTGAATATTTCTTGTAATTTTTCATCAATTTCAGAATTATCAATACTGTTATAGTTACTCATAGAGACCTTTATTAGTTTTAAAAGATGAATGATTTCTGTAAATTTTGTTTCATAAGATATTAGACCATCATTAAGATTATCAAAACGAGAAATATAAGAATCATATTTGTCTTCTTTTTCTTTTTGAAGATTATCATGTTCTATATCTAGTTGCATCTTACGATTTAACAGATCAACTACAACTTTGTTTTTTGATAAGATTAAATGCATATCAGATAACATTTTATTCATATTAATATCATTTGTTGCAATTGAACTTCTATCTTGTTGAGTTATAATCAATCACCTAAATCTAAATATTAAATTCTTTCTTGAAGATTTCATCAACACGTTTCTGGTATTCAGCAATATCTTTATCTGAAAGATGTTTGAATCTTTTTTGTGCGTTCATGTATTTGGATATAGGTATACCTTTAGGAGTGCGAGATAAGGTTTTGACACCATCTTCAATCTCAAAAAGTGCCCACATCTTGCTTTCCACTGCATCTTTTGCAATCTCTATAGTTTTCATAGAGTCAAAGTTCCAACCGACCGGGCAAGGACTGTGGATGTGAAGATATTTTGCACCTTTTATCGACAGTGCTTTCTTTATCTTTCGTTCAAGATCTTTAGGATAACCAATTGATGCTGTTGCAACGTAAGGTATGTGATGTGCAGCTGCTATTGTAGGTGCATCCTTTTTCCATTGTTCTTTTCCTTTGCTTGCTATGCCTGCAGGAGTGGTTGTTGTTGATGCCATATGAGGTGTTGAACCTGATCTTTGGACACCCGTGTTCATGTAAGCTTCATT
Organism: Candidatus Nanohaloarchaea archaeon; assembly: GCA_030636885.1. Classification (GTDB taxonomy): domain Archaea; phylum EX4484-52; class EX4484-52; order EX4484-52; family GLR71; genus GLR71. The sequence continues at coordinate 2,474 of DAOVVY010000076.1, read as the reverse complement.
ATCATAACAGATCACAAGTATGTTGTGGTTTCGCTCTAAAGCGCCTGAAAATGATCGAAATCCAATGTCCAACATACCACCATCACCACCTATTGCGACCACTGTGACATCTTCTTTGCCTTGGGCGTCGAGTGCTTCCCTCACACCCGATGCAACTGATGCTGCATTTTCGAAAGTTACATGAATCCATGGTACTTTCCAGGAAGTTAAAGGATATTGTGAGGTGGTGACTTCAAGACATCCTGTTGCGTTGCAAATTACTACATTTTTACCTAAGGTCTTGAGTATCTGTCTTGCTGCAATTGATGCACCGCAACCAGCACAGGTTCTGTGACCTGGAGCCAGAAGATCATCTTTGTACTTATCACCCATAATATTACCTTTTTTTTCTTCAATTGTAGCTTGTATAAGCTCAAGGATTGCTTTTTTTTCTTTTAATTTTGATAATTTCAATGCAAGTTTCTTTTTTGAAAGAGTATCCCCAACCCATTTTGAGAGGTCACCTCTTTGTATGTATGGAATTAATGACTTGTCATCTGATGATTTTAACTTTTCAAATAAAGATGTAAGTGAGTTACAACTTGTACCATCTTGAAAATAAAATTCATGTCCTTGTTCACATACCATAATTAGCACACCTTATTCTTCACCCATCAACCAGCCAATTTCGCCATCTTGTTGATTCTTACTATTTTTGACGACTTCAATTATGTTATTTACTGTAACTTCAGTTCCGCCAATCCCTGCTATATACCCTACAATTTTTGGTCGGTCTTTTTCAGCATAAAGTGCGCTTCGTACCTCATCAAATATTGCACCATTTGAAGAACCCAAAGATATGTCTTTTTCAAGGATGATTACAGTCTCTATTCCTTTCAGTGCTTTTATTATCTCTTTTTTTGGGAAAGGTCTAAAAGATATTATCCGTAACAGGCCGAAATTGCCTTCTCTGTCAGATGCTTCCTTGACAGTGCCACCAAGCGAACCGATTGTTATTATTGCTGTCTTTTTTCCTTTCAAGCTGTAGGATTCAGTCAAACCGTCACCTAATTGCCTGCCGAACTGTTTCTTGAAATCTTTTGATACTTTGGTTATTATGTCTTTTGAAGCGTCAATCGTATCTGAAAGGTCTTTTCGTAGTTCTGCGTAAGGTCTCGGGAATGCGAAAGGACCTTGTGTCATCGGTCTTTTGGGATCTAAATATGCATGTTCGGGTTGGTATTTAGGTAAAAATTTATCTACTGCTTTTTGATTTGGCATATCCACGGGTTCAATTGTGTGGGACAGGAAAAATCCGTCCAGACAGACCATTATCGGAAGAAGTACTTTCTTGTCTTCGGCAATCTTGAAGGCCTGGATTGTCAGGTCAACTGCCTCCTGGTTTGTCTCTGCGTACAGTTGTATCCAGCCGGCATCTCTTTGAGATATTGAATCCTGTTGGTCGTTCCAGATGTTTATCGGTGCAGACAGTGCGCGATTGACTATGTTCATCACTACCGGAAGCCGCATCCCTGCGGTTGCAAAAAGTACTTCATGCATCAGTGCCACACCCTGGGAACAGCTTGCAGTGTATGCTCTTGAACCTGCGGCACTTGCACCGGTCGCTGCAGATATTGCTGAAAATTCTGATTCTACTTCGATGTGTTTTGATTTCAGTGTGCCGTCGGCATTCATGTTGGCCAGTTCCTGGACTATGTGTGTCTGAGGTGTGATTGGGTATGCGGCGACAACATCGGGTCTGCAGGCTCTTACTGCTTCAGCCACTGCTCTGCTTCCTTCTAAAACTGTCAATACCATAAATATCACTTATTTTCCATCTTTGAAGTTATTGCCTTGAATGGACATTCATTCTCACAGATTAGGCAACCTTTGCAGAAATCGTAGTCAATCTCTGCCTTTTTGGTTTTTGGGTTAACTTTTATGCAACCGTCGGGGCAGAAAGGTTCGCAGACCTTACAACCTGTACATTTATCAGTTACCGTAGGTATGAATGTGCGCCATGCACCTGTCTTGATGTTAGTTGTTGTTCCAACTTTTTTTATTATCCCACCTGTCGTTACCATAATCATTCACCGCATGCATCATATGCTTTCTTTATTGCTTCAATGTTTTTCTTTGCTATCTTTTCTGGAAATCGCTCCAAGATTGTCTTGTTTAAGGAATCCAATGAGACCTCGCCTGTTGCTTTGACGAATGCGCCCAGTATAGGTGTGTTCACAAGGTTTTTTCCGAATGTGTCGAGCGCTATCTTTGATGCATCCACATGGAATACTTTGGCTTTTGTCTTGAGCTTTATCTTTTCCGCACTGTTGATTATTATTGTACTGTCTTTGTTTACACCTTTTAGGACATCTACAGCATCAACTAGGCTCTTGTCAAGAATTAGGACATAATCTGGTTCCGATACTTGCTGGCGCATCCTTATGAAATTCTTATCTATACGGCAGTATGCTTCAACCGGACTACCTCGCCTT
>DAOVVY010000006.1 GCA_030636885.1 Candidatus Nanohaloarchaea archaeon | reverse complement strand
TAGCCTGCTAAGTTACTGAGTCTTCGACTCACACGAGTTCAAATCTCGTCCCCCACGCTTTTTTAATGATTATCAATACACAACTAATTCTCAATCCAGATCAGGCTCAATACGCTTCACAATATTAAAGAACAGAACAAGCGCCAAAAATATCAATATTGCTGCATAAAGTGTGATTTCGGTATAGACTATACCTGTATAGATGAACACAACACCCAAAAATGCTAAGTAATGCACAACAAGCCCTGAAGATATGACAAATGCGAATTCTTTAGGGAGTATATGGAAGAAACTTATGAAAACCAACAGACCCCCCATACCAAGTATGCCCAACGCAATCTGTGACACAAAAAGATCAGTATTGAATGCCCCTGAATCAATCAGATCTTTCACAATATTGACTCCCACATAGACAAGTACGAGACCATTTGCGGTTGCGCTGTTCCACCCTAAAGACTCTTCCTTATGCGACCCGAAATAAAGCTCAATTATAATAGTTGTAGTTATAAGAGGGAAGACTGTCCACAATATATCCGAATTAGAAAAAGGTGCAAAAACAATAAAAACAATCTGCGCAAATATTTCAGATATCTGAGAACCAAATATAGATTCTAAAAAAGACATAACTATAAGAGCCATACACAAACAACCATCATTACTATCTTATTAGTTACAAGCATATATAATATTTCAAAAAATATTTACAAAAACAATCAAAAAACTATTCTAAAAAATAAAAAGATAACATACAGATTATCTCAATCTCAATTTAACAGGAACTACATCAGATATACTACCCCCCATCACTTTCATTCCCTCATCATCATAAGACGCCATAGTAGTGAATGGTTCTTTCCATGCATTTTCATTATGAAACTTCTGTAACACATACAATTTACAACCAATTAAATCTTTAGCAATAGACACAACATCAGAAGACGAAACAAGTGTAGGCACAACAGTAGTCCTGAATTCGTGATCGACGCCTGAATCAATTATAATCTTTATACTTTCCTTTATCTTGTCAACAGATAGATTAACACCCACCGCCGCATGATATTTCTCATCAGAAAGTCTTGATTTAATATCCATCGCAACATAATCTACAAGTTTCAAATCAATAAGCTTCTGTATCACAAAAGGATTAGAACCATTTGTATCAAGCTTTACCTTAAGCCCTATCTTTTTGACTTCTTCAAGAAAAGGTACAAGTGCACCCATATGAAAAGTTGGTTCTCCACCAGTCACAGTAAGACCATCAACCCAATCCTTTTTCTCACTTAAATGATTAAGCACCAACTGAGAGTCAATCTTCATTTTTTTTGGACTTTTATCAGAAAATATAAGTTCATGATTATGACAAAACGGACATCTTAAATTACATCCAGGTAAATATATAACAGATGTTATCAACCCATCCCAGTCAATAAAAGATGTCTCTAAAAAACCAGAAATTTCAAGTTCATTAACAGTTGATGGCATCCTGAAGCTCCTCTTTTGATGGAACCTGAGATCTCCATGACGCAATTTCAGAATCATTTGAATCAACGATTATGGTTGTTGGCGTACCCATAACTGCATGAAATGCTGCTTCACTCATACCATCAATATCCGAAATATCCAATTCCCTAACCTTAACCTCAGAACCACCTGCAACAGCACGAACCAGCTGTTTTACAGGAGCACAATTAGGACAATTTGCCTGCCAGAAAACTTTAATCTCCATATCAATTACCTCTTTAGATCTAATGTAAAAATAAAAAACTATACTATCTATAACACACCCACATTAAAAAGATTTTATGGCATGAATTATAGATATTACAGTATTCATTTTACAAATACTATTTATTCTAAAAACAAAAATTATTTAGTCTGAGTTATTCCCTCAACCTTGACGCTTGCGCATTTATCACATCGATCCTTAAGCCCACGCATCTTATTGTTACAAGTTTTACAGAATGTAATCTCTGGAGAGAATGCAATCTGCGTATTCATTGTATTCTTGAAAGTCTTCATAACAAAGTTTGTAAGCGCACGAGGATCAGACTGACTTTCACCAAGCCATACATGAGTCATGGCCCCCGCATCAATCAAAGGATGGAATGCACCCTCCTTCGTAACTCTATCAATTGGTGACATCGGCGCACTTGTATTAAAATATGTTGAATTGGTATAATATATAGACTGTGTCCCAACTTGACCTTTTACAACTTTAGAGGTCTGATTAGGATAATGTTCCATATCTAACTTTGCCATCCTATATGCAGTTGACTCAGCAGGTGTCTGTTCAAGAGGCATATGTATACCATATTTATGTCCAAGCTCTTCAGCAGTCTTACGCATAAAAGCAATCACACGAAGCCCATACTTGTAAGCATCCGTAGTTTCATGCATCTCTTTACCAATCATATATTGCACAAGCTCATTCAAACCCAACATACCCACAAGGAACGATGCCCTATCAAAACGATAATATGGTTCTCCATCAAGATTCATTGTAAGTATAGGTAATGAACTTGATGACCCAAGTGCAAGTATTTTACCAATAAACTGTTTTTTCTGCACATGCGCCTTTGCTGCAAGTTCCATAGCTTGAGAGATCTTATCAAAAAGCACAGCCTCATTACCACGCGAACAATAAGCCGCTCGAGGTAGGTTCACAGTCACATTTTGCATTGCAGAATACCTCATCTTCCATGGTTGCTTTACATCTAAAAGATCAGTCTCATTCAATTTAAACTGTAATCTACAACACTCAGAGATTTTCACTTCATCACCACGATCAAAAATGAAATAAGTGTTACCCATCTTTGTTCCTACTTCAGTTGCAAGATCCATAAACTCCTTATGACCGTCAGTCTTGAAGAATTTCTCAGTTATGTGAAGATCAGGTTTAGGGAAAAAGAATGGTCTACCATATGCATCACCTTTAAGGTACACTTCAAATGCAGCTTTTGCAAAACCTTGAGCTTCTTCTTCATATTCAGAATAATTATTACCTGTAAACTTCCCACCAGGACCAATTGCCGGCACATCCATGAAATGTTTTGGCACTTCCCAGAAATAATTAGTGTCAGTAAAAGTTACCTGCCCACCTCGAGAGACTGCCTGTTGCGCAAACTCATAGATCATCATCTGTGCAAGCTGTTTTACTTTATCCTCTTTCATACCAACCAAATACGGTGCAAGGAAAAGATTGACCGCATCCCAACCAATAGCACCTGCAAACTGACCTTGAAGCGCCGCTGCAAACTTTGTCAGATGAAGAATCAAAACTTCTGCATGCTTGGCGGGTTTTGCAACAGTCAAGTTACCCCGACCGTCCATGACAAGACCGAACTTTTTCAGATACTCAATAGAATTGCCAGTACAATAAGGCCTATCTATATAATCAAGATCATGAAGATGAATTGTACCGTTCTGATGCGCAGTTGCAACATCATCTGAGAACACATTAAGAAGTGCATACTCTTTCTTTGCAATACCAGAGATAGTCATGTTTATAGCTTCAGAAGAATGGTGGACATTTGAATTTTCCTTATTACTGTTAAAGAAAAGATCAGTCATATCGTTCAAGGGCAAACCAAGACGAGTATATCTTTTTCTGTAAGTCTCATATCCATGCTCAAGAAGTTTAGTGTTTGTTATCTCACGAACAAGTGGTGCGGAAACAAATTTAAGATTAGAATGTTTTATGAAAAACTCAACTTCAGTCGCAACTTTAAATGCATCAGGTTCGGGCATGCCCACTTCAGATACAAGTGATTGTACTATATATTTTTTATCCCATGACCGTATATCATCATCGCTTGTCCTTACAAAAAGTGTCTTGTCTTCAGAATCTCTATTTTTTTTAATTGCCATCTAACCCACCAAATATAAAATCTCAAATAATTTCAACAAATCTGAAAAGTAAAAGATATTTGTAGGGAAAGATTAAAAAGGATATTGATTGAAAAAGATAGTCTTTACGAAATGAATATAAAAGTATTGAGATTAAGGTTCATTCAATAGTAGTTTATTTGCCCACACTAAAGCAACAACATCTTAAAAAACATCAAAAACAATCCAAAAAACATCATACTTATAACAATCCAAATAACAATTAATTAATATGAAAAACAAAATAATTATTATTATTATTATTCTGTTATTTTTATTTGCACCACAAATAGTTTCAGCATTTGAGTGCCCATATGATGAAATAAATTGTGAAGGATTATGTAGTCATTATATAGATAAAGACAATAATACCATCTGTGACTATTCTTTGATAGAACCCGAAACGACAAATCTGACAAGAAACACAGACATAATAAATAACTCAGGACCCATAATATCTGGAGCAGACCTTAAAGAATACACAGTCACAGAAATCGCAGAAATATATGACATAAATCCCCTAACGCTCACTGAAGAATTAAGTAAATACCTCAAAATAACAGTAAAACAAACAGACTCATTCCAATTACTTCACGACAATTATGGACTTGAACCAAGCATTGCAAAAGATATAGCCCTCGCAATAAAGACAGATACACCTCTTGAAACCACAACCATTTCTGAACAGACCCAAGATACTAAAACCACAACATATAACACAATACCGTTATCAATAATAATAATCACCACATATATTATAACCTGGATTCTTGCCAAAAAAAAATATATTAGACTTATAACCCACAGACGGCTATGGAACTTAGTGCTCCTTTCTACTTTTTTAATATCGGGATTATTAGGAATACTCATCCTCCTACGTATCGATTATGGAATAATAATCCAACTACCATTGAATATATTATATTTACATGTTGAAACTGGAATTGCTATGACAATAATAGCAATATTCCATATTTTATGGCACTTAAAATATTTCAAAAATATAATCATTAAATCAAATAAATTAGAAACTAAAAAAACCAAACAAAAAATAAATTAAAAAATACCAATAACCTAACATTAAAAAAGATAAAAATATATAAATCAAGTCATAACAATAAAACATTAACAACAAAATCAATATCAAAAAAATACGAACGTGAATATTATGGCAGTAAAGATAAACCTTGATGATTGTATGCAATGCATGGCCTGTGTAAGTACCTGCGAACATGGTGCTTTAACCGAAGGCGACAAAGGTCCCGTGGTTGATGCAAAAAAATGCACAGACTGTGGTGACTGTATAGAAATATGCCCGGCAAGTTGTATCAAAAAATAAATAAACTTTTTTTCTTATTTTATCTTATATTTTCTAATAAAAACCACTAAATTACATACAGTACAGCAAACATCTCAGAACAGCATCATAACAGATAACAATGTAATTATCCCAAACGCAAACATGACAAGAGTATTAATACTTTTACAGTCATGTGTCTGAGGAATAAGATCTGATGCTGCAATATAAATGAAAGTCCCAGCAGAGAAAGCCAAAGCATAACCGATAAAAGACGGTACTATTCCCGTAAGGAAAAAATACGATATCAACGCACCAACAGGTGTACCCAAAGCAATCAATGCCACGCGCAACATAGCCGGTTTCTCTTTATAGTCTGCCGCAAGCATAACACTCATAATTGAAAGCCCTTCAGGAAGTTTATGTATCAAAACACCTATTGTAGCAATAAGACCTATGGTATCACTTACCTCAAACCCAGCACCTATTGCAACACCATCAAAAACGGAATGAAGTGAAAGCCCTATCAATGCACCAAGCCCCATCTTATGTACTTCACATTTTTCATCCCCCGCCTCAACACATGAATGAATCATTATTGTCTTTTCCAAAAAATATATCAGAAAGAAACCTGAAAGAAGTACTAACATAGAATTGTTCCCTGAAAGTTCAATTGCTTCAGGAATAAGATGAATAAATGCAGCTGAAAGCAAAAAACCGGATGCGAAAGATATCAGAAATACAAGATTTTGACGCGTCCACTTTTTATAATGTAAAAATATACCAGCCGAAACTACAGTAATCACAGTAGCAAGCACACTATAAAACATCACATTATCAAAAGCCATAATAGTCACAACAGAGATTACACACTACAAATATTTATCGCCAGGATATAAATAAGTTACCGAAATACACATACAAACAATAAATCAAATTAAACCAATATATACAAGAGCAACCAAAATAAAGACTATGATAGAGCGCACTATAGAAAAAATAACAAAGACTGAAATAAAAATGGAAAAAAATATAATCAGTCTTGAAAAAAGATGGGACCTTAAACTGAAATCTGAAAAGATAACAAACCTGCAGAAACTTAAAGAACATAAAAAAACAGTCAAAAATAAGATGGAAATACAAAAAGCTGAAAGATTAAAATTAATTGAAAAAGAAATACAAACTATGGATAAAGATACAGACAAGAACATTAGACAACTTGAAAAAACCTGCAAAGACATAAAAAAAGAAATACTTACCATAATCGTAAAAGATCTTAACATAATAGATAAAAAGTGATCCTATATGTTCAAGCCTGAAAAGATGAAAGAGATATACATCCTTGGGCTAAGAAAAGACAGGGATGACCTCCTTAAAAAATTACAACAATTAGGCACCATACAGTTAAAAAAAACTAAAAAAATAAACAACCACGAAACACCAAAACCACTCATACATGATATCGTCATCAATCTTGAACAGATAAGAACTATCAAGAAAGTACTTAACACAAAAAAGAACATATTCAAAAAAGATACAAAAATTATAAAAATACCAGAAACAGAAGATACTGCGTTTGCAACCATATCAAAAATATACCTAAATAAAATACATAAGACTGCAAAAGATATCCTTGAAAACGAAAAAAAACTTAATGATCAGAAAACTACAGCAGAAAAAAAGCTAGATTTCTTATACCATTTCAGGCATGCCAACATAAAAGACAACACATTCTCTGACAACAAAAGATTCATAAGTTCAATCGCATCAACTAAGACCAAAGACATTAACAAGATAAAAAATTACTGCGATCTAAAAATCATAGACGAGACAGAAGATACTACATACATCATATTTATCACAAAAAAAGATAACTGGAAAAACATTGAAAAATACATATCATTAGAAAATATAAACACCACAAAAACAATAAGTGCTAATATAAAAGACATTAAAAACAAATTAGGCACCATGCAAACCCAAACCACCCAAATAAAAACTACCAAAAACCAAATCCAGAAAGAAAAAGACAAAATCTTAGCCCATGAAGAACGATGGGAAAATATAAAAACAAGAATCTCAAAAGAAAAATTATTAAACAGGACCGAAAAAACATTTATACTAAATGGTTGGATACCCTCTGCAAACATAAAAGAACTTGAAAAAATAGAAAACATAGTAGTCCATACACAAAAATCAAAAACAGAACCGCCCATCAAACTGAAAAATCCTAGTTTTGCACAACCCTTTGAAAAATTGACAAGATGGTTCGGCCTCCCAGAATACAAAGGAATTGACCCTACAATATTTATAGCCCTCGGATTCCCAATCTTTTTCGCAATAATGTTGACAGATGCAGCCTATGGTCTCATCCTCCTTGCAGCATCACTTTTTGCATATCTCAAGACTGAAAACGAAGACCTTAAATCATTATCATACATAACAATGGTATCTTCTGTCGCAACGATTTTTGCAGGTCTTCTTTTCGGTAGCGTATTCGGTGACTTCTTAGGCTTCGTATCAGTCTTTGACGCACTCCGCGACCCGATAACAATATTGAAGATATCTTTAATGATAGGTCTTGTCCACATGAACTTCGGTCTAGGCCTTGACCTCTACACCAAGATAAAAGCAAAAGGCAAAAACATCCTAGACCCATTGTCCTGGATATCTCTTGAGACGGGTGTTGCAATACTGGTCCTCGGCGCAGGAATACCGAAATCTGTTGGATATTCCCTTATAATCGCAACAATCATCTACAGATCAAAAGACGGACCGACAGGCATATTATCAGTACCGTCATTTTTCGGTTCCTGGATATCATACATACGTCTCATGGCATTGGCCGTCGCCACCTCCTGGCTCCAGTTCGTGATAAACATGGGTGTCACGGCAGCAGCAAAATTCTCAATAATATTTGCAGGACTGGTATTTATTGTCGGCCACAGCTTCAACATGACACTGAATGTGGTGAGCGCATTTGTCCATTCGATGCGACTGCATTATGTCGAATTCTTTGAAAGATTTTATGAATCAGGCGGCGAAGAATTCAGACCGTTGAAGAACCGAAAAAAATATAGTAAATAACAAAAACATCAATCCAGAACCCGCGCCACACCACTTTTTCTAGCAGCATCAGCAACAGCCTTTGCAACAGCCTTAGCCACATGCTTATCTGTAGCCAAAGGAATAACCTGCCCCAACTTCAAAAGCGAATCATCTACAAGACCAGCAATAGCCGTAGCAGCAGCGACATTCATAGCATCATTTATATCACTTGCGCGCACATCCAATGCACCTCGAAACAATCCAGGAAACGCCAACACATTGTTTATCTGGTTAGGAAAATCAGACCGACCAGTACCCACAACTCTTGCCCCTGCAGCGTAAGCCACATCAGGCATAATCTCCGGCACAGGATTAGCCAATGCGAAAATGATCGGATCATCTGCCATAGACGAAACCATATCACCATCAACAAGATCAGGTTTTGATACACCGACAAAGACATCAGCTCCGACAAGGACTTCTTTAAGGCTTCCTTTCTTGAGATCCTTGTTTGTTACTTCAGCCATGCTTATCTTCTCAGCATTCATGTTCTCTTCACGGCCCTGATAAATAGCGCCTTTAGTGTCGCAGATTATAACATCTTTCACATTATAACTTACAAGGATCTTAGCGATTGCAATCCCTGCCGACCCCGCACCGGATATCACAGCAACCATGTCAGACATCTTCTTGCCCACAACCTTTGACGCATTGATAAGCGCAGCAAGGACAACGATTGCAGTCCCATGCTGATCATCATGAAACACGGGTATATCAAGTTCTGCCTTAAGTCGCGCCTCAACCTCAAAACAACGCGGTGCAGATATATCCTCAAGATTGATGCCACCGAAAGTCGGCGCAATTAATTTCACAGCCTTGACAATCTCATCAACATCCTGTGTATCAAGACAGATCGGTATAGCATCAACATCACCGAATGATTTGAACAGTATAGCTTTCCCTTCCATAACAGGCATGGCCGCCAAGGGACCGATGTTACCGAGACCCAAGACAGCACTCCCATCAGTCACGACAGCCACAAGATTACCTTTAGATGTATAATCATAAACTTTATCAGGATTCTTGTGTATCTCACGACAAGGTTCAGCCACACCAGGCGTGTAAGCGATAGACAGATCATCCTTTGTAGCGACCGGCATCTTAGGAAGTATAGCAATCTTACCTTTAGCGCGCTTGTGCGCCACCAACGACCTCTTGTAAATGTCTTCAACCATAAAATCAACACCAATTCATATATTCTTGAATATTAAACCTCATAGAACAAACTTTGCGACACCATCATGTTTTCGGATAGATATCCTTTTACCCGGTGCAAGAATCATCATACCCTCGCAATGATTGTCACAGAATACCTGCCCCACCTCACGCAGCATCTCAATCTCAATCACAGACGAATCAGGAACTACAAGACTCGGTTTCCTGTCAACCGGATTGTTCAATGCAATACCTATACCGTCATCGAAAGGTTTACCACCGACCGACTTATAATAAGCACTAGACCCAAAAGATGTGGAAACCACAATACCATCCCCCACAACATTATCATAGACCATATCACCATCAACATACACATTAAACCGTACTGCTCGGGTAGGTCTCTTATTGTGTACCTGCACCTCATTCAATGCCACACCTTTATAATCACCGCAGACAGCTTCAAGCTTTATAGATTCAGATATCTTATAATCATCATTTTTAATGCGCCCGATAACAGTCTTAATATCATCTTTATCAAAAACGCATTTATACCCCATATCACTGTCTCTTATAGTCACTTTAGGAATCCCTGGATACAGTCGCTCAGAGACAAGTATAGCACCATCCCCCCCATAAGAAAAAACAATGTCGGGCTTATCACTAGAAATATGAAATCCCTCACCCAATAAAATCGTTTCAAGATATTTAGAATCCTTACCCACAACAGCGACATCCATACCAGATATTATATCTGCAATTTTATATTTCAATTGTTAATCTATTTATACAAAGAGAACCAAAAATACAATAGTGATTAACTTATGGTCGCAGAACCAGTTTCCACAGGTCTTGGACTTATAGCTGTTGGCGCTGCAATCGCAGTGGGTGTGGCATCTGCCGGATCAGGCATGGGCCAGGGAAAGACCACAAGAGAAGCGATAGAGAGGACAGCCAAAAACCAGAACGCATTCGGAAAACTGCTTGCGATGTCCGTCCTTGTCCAGACACAGGCCTTATATGGTTTTGCAATCGCCTTCATACTGATCGCTTTCGGCTTCGGTCTTATAATAATTTAATAGGGATGATAAAAAATGCTTGAACAGATCGGTCTAATTGCAATTGGCGCAGGAATAGCAGTAGGTTTCGCAGCTGCCGGGTCAGGTATAGGCCAGGGAAAGGCCGTAGCGGCAGCAATCGGCGCAACCGCCGAGAACGAGAAACTGTTCGGTAAATCCATCGCCATGGCCGTATTGACCGAGACCCAGGCACTGTACGGTTTTGCAATTGCAATAATTCTGATAGCCTTCGGTTTCGGATTAGTGACGGTATAAAAAAATAAGTGACTTATCATGCATGCCGAAGATCTTCTCTCCGAAATAAAAAGAGACGCAGACGATAAAATATACCAGATACAGCACACCAACACAGAAAGACTGAACAGGATAAAACTTGACCTTGCAACCAGCATGGCAACCCAAGAACAGAAGATAAAAGAAGAATCAGAAACTGATATCTTAAGAACAGAGAAACAGATGCTTGGCCGTGCGCGACTCAGACAGAAATTGAATATCATGGAAAGACGAAAAGAACTGATTGACGAATTGATTGATGAAGGAATAGATAAGTTCATAGCATCAAAAGACTACAATTCATACCTTGAAGATACATTCAATAAAACATACAAAAAAGGTATGACTGTATCAATAAGAAAAAGCGACAGGAAAGCAGAAAAGATATTGGCGCAAAAAAAGATTAAACCGACATACAAAGACATTCTAGGCGGGTTCATATTCACAGACAAGAAAGTGCACATCAACAAAAGTTTTGACCTGCATCTTGAAAAAAAACAAGAAACCCTAGAAAAAAAGATTGCAGAACTTCTTAAAAATTAACAATTTTTAAAACATATAAACAAAAACCACCTAAATACATGTTATGACAGCTCAAAAAGACAACAGACACAATTACCTATATTCACTATTACCTGTCGCAGGATTATTTTTCGGCCCGATCGGTCCAGCAATTGGCGGCAGTATAGCATACATCCTACTACTCTTTAAAAAAGATATAAGCCTAGCAAAAAACATCCTTTATCTTGGCATCCTGATGAGTCTTGCATTGCTAATCTTATTTATTGCCACAAAGACTGTAACTAATACCCTTGCAAAAACATGATAAGACAATCAAATTCTGGCAAAACACTTTTATCTTTTAATTAACAATATAAATATATGCCAAAAAAAGATAAACCACTTCTTCGCATATATAGCGGAATCCCAGCAGAAAAGGAATGTTGTGAATCAGTCTTAAATCAAATCAAAAAGATATATGATGATGTCACAGAAACCGTAACATTCGATAAAGGAAATGCAATTGTTGACTGGGGACTTATAGATCCAATAGAGATTGAAGATCCAACAGACCCAAACGAATTATATAATAGAATATTTTTATATATTGAACAGGAATTGAACATATCACTTCCGGAAGAATATGAAATAAAAACTAATGCCCCTTTCTATAACCCATTCCATAGTGGAATTGACACAAATAACGAATGCTGTAACTTAATCAGAGATATATTCGAAAAAACATATAATGATGTTAAAAAATATATAATCTTTAATGACGGAGAAGCACATGTTAACTGGGAACTTATAGATACAATAGATATTCAAAAGTATGCAGATTCGGAATTATATAATAAAATCCTTATGTCTCTTAATGAATTAGATATTTTATCTCCTGAATCAGATAATAATTTCAGCCTTGATACAGGTGGCATAAATCTAAATCCAAAAATAAATAGTATTCCACTATATTTTACAAGAGAAAAAGATGCAATAGCATACAAAAAGATCGTATATAAAGATGCTAGATATGAAATAGATATAATTTAAAAAAAATAAAAAGATCACTGCAACTCAGAAATCACAGTATCAAAAGAAGACAATTTATGAAGACCTTCAAGCTTGTAACCGTTAATGAAAAATGTTGGCGTGACGGTCACACCTGCCTTTTTACCTTCCTTATAATCTTCAAAAACTTCTTTTCTGTATTTACCGGAATCAAGACAGCTATCAAAAGCATCCCTGTCAAGACCTAACGACTCCGCATGATTCTTAAGGCTTGTAACATCAAGATAATTGGTTTCAAACATGATATCAAAATATTCCCAGTATTTGCCCTGATCATCAGCGCACTCGGCCGCTTCAGCCGCCTTCTGTGCATATACATGGTTCTTCTCAGCCGTTTTCGGATAATCCTTATAGACAAAAGAAACCTCACCCTCGT
The DNA here is from genome assembly GCA_030636885.1 of Candidatus Nanohaloarchaea archaeon. Taxonomy (GTDB): domain Archaea; phylum EX4484-52; class EX4484-52; order EX4484-52; family GLR71; genus GLR71. The sequence goes on along the minus strand of DAOVVY010000006.1, from coordinate 1,395 downwards.
ACTTGACCATCAGATCATCTAATGTATCCCTCACAAAACTTCTGGTATAAGGGCACTGAAAATCACCGTATGCGATAATGGTTATAGGCGCATCAAGAGACCCGATAACAGCATCATCACCCACTGTAGGCAAGACCGCACCAGAATTAGAGATTATAAACATACCTATTATCAATACAGATAATGCAATCATTGAAATATTACGAAAGTTATCAACCTTATTGGCTTTATCTTTAATTGCTGCCTCTTTCTCTTTTCTTAGGTTCTTTTCCTTCAGACGTTCCATGCGCAATTCATGTTTACTTTTTCTTGATCCCATCTTAATCACCTTTGACCCTAACTGTTATATTATTTGTAAAGTATATAAGTATTTGTAACACATCTCTAAAAAATTAAAAAGATAAAAATGAAAATAAAAAATAAGACCCAAAATCAGTCCCAATTAAAAATTCGTTCTGAGACATCCGGAATGTTTAGCACAATTATACTGAAACTTTTAGGTTCTGAATCAACATCAAAGATCATCGTACCAAAATTATGATGTCCGCCCATAGCCGATGCCTCTGAAGGTTTGACTGTAACCCCATCATATTCAAGAGTTACGACTTCCTTAAGATCAATCTTATCAAGCCCATTGAATGTATGTGTCTCTATTGCATAATCAACATAGAATTTACCTTGGTTAAACCTTTTAGGTGTCAAGACTACCGAAACTTCACCATTGACAGACTTGGAATCATATCCTGAGGCTGTAATAGGTACAGAAGCGTCTGATAAATACCCTTCATCATTTGCAATATTTACGAATGAAAACGATGAATAAAGCGAATACCCGAGCAATAACACAACAACCACAACAACAGCGCTTAAGACAACTGTTTCCTTATCTAAACTTTTCTTCACACTCATTATTTTAACCTCCTTCATATCAACATAATATACATTACAAAAATGACTGTCGTCCCCGCACCAGCAACCACCTTTAACATGTTTGACATATCAACCTTCATGATTTTTGAGATGGCACCCCCATCATCAAATAAATTATGTTTCTGTATAGTCCTGAGCATCATGGTTATACCAAACAGATTTGAGATGACACCAAACACAATGAACAGCAATTGATATTTCACTAAAAACACAGCGGCAAAACTTAGACCTAACAACGGTAAAAAGTCAGTGACATGATGCGCACAGCATGCGACCATAGACACTGTCGAGGCACCCCCTGAAACAGCCATGGCACCACCGGTTGAACCATCTGTTGCATATATTTTAGAAAAGCCTTTTGTATGGACATAAAGCCCTGCCTGTGCACCGAAACCTAAAGACAGTATAACAATCCAGTACCACATAGACCAAAATTGATAGACCGCATGCTCAAATGAATTTGCG
>DAOVVY010000004.1 GCA_030636885.1 Candidatus Nanohaloarchaea archaeon | reverse complement strand
TATGAACCTGCATTCAAATACCATGATTAAAGCTGCAGGAAAGAGTGTGGATATAATCACTACAGCATCAGGAGCTAAGAAACTTTGGGATGCACATTCCAATCTTTTCAAGAAAGCGAACAAGAATGGTATAAGCATAAGGATTGCAGCGCCTATGACTTCTGATAATTCCGATGAGATAAAAGCACTTTCTGATGTTGCTGAGGTCCGTGACCTTAAATCGTCAGAGCACAAGCTTCCGGCCGGTCGTATGATGGTTGTTGATGGTAAACAGGTTGTTTTCGGTCTGACTGATGATTCTAAGACGCATGAGACTCAGGATACAGCGTTCTGGAGCGCAAGTGATCATTTCAGTGAACATTTCGCACAGAATGTGTTTGAGATGGTCTGGAAACAGCTTAAATGATCTTTTTTTAAATTTCTTTTTTTAAAATTATCTTTTCTATTATATCTATCATGTCAGATACACCAGAAATTACTAAAGTTGATGCCAGAAAGATAATAGATGATATCCTTTCCGGAAAGATTAAGGATAAGGTCGCACTCAGGAAAGCCAAGATAAAGCTTTCAAGGGAGTCTAAACTTTCAGGGATAATAAGTAATTCTAAGATATATGAGTATGCGACTGAGGCTGAGAAAAAAGATGTAGGTATCCTTGTGCGCAAGCCGGTACGTACGATCTCTGGTGTTGCAGTCGTTGCTGTCATGTGTCGACCTGGCAAGTGTCCGGGCAATTGCATCTACTGTCCTGATTTTAATGGTGCACCGCGCAGTTATACTGGCAAGGAACCTGCGGCCATGCGCGCTGAACGGATGGGGCATGACCCTTTTAAGCAGGTTGAGCATCGTATGTTCCAGCTGGGGGAAATCGGTCACAAGACTTCCAAAGTTGAACTTATCATCATGGGCGGTACGTTTCCATCTGAGGACTGGGAATATCAGCAGGAGTTTGTAAAGCGATGCTTTGATGCGATGAACGGTTCGGATTCATCGGATCTTAAGTCTGCGCAAGTTCTTAATGAGACATCCGAACACAGATGCGTGGGCTTGACGATTGAGACCCGGCCTGACTTCTCCAAACGTGAGCAGATAGACAGGTTTCTGGAGCTTGGCGCTACGCGGGTTGAGCTCGGTGTCCAGACAACGTCTGATGAGATCTATAGGAAAGTCAATCGTGGGCATACTGTCAAAGATGTGATTGAGTCTACACGGCAGCTCAAAGATGCAGGGTATAAAGTGTGTTACCATTATATGCCTGGGCTTCTGGTCGATGCTGAGGAAGATATCAAGCTGTTCTCAAAACTTTTTGAAAATCCTGACTTCAGACCTGATATGCTAAAGATATATCCTACATTGATAATTAAAGGCACCAGATTGTATGACATGTGGAAAAAGGGTGAATACACACCTTATGATAATGAAGAGGCTGTCTCTGTCATTGCGCGCATGAAAGCGGTGGTACCGTCTTATGTCAGAATCATGCGGGTGCAGAGGGACATACCAGCATACAATATCGAGTCTGGTTCCAGTTGGGGCAACCTTCGTGAGGTTGTGGCCAAAAAATGTGATGAACTCGGTATTAAATGTAAATGTATCAGATGCCGTGAAGCGGGGCATAGTCTTTATAAGAAGAATATCAGGTCTGTTGATCTTAAGATTTATGTGGATAAATATGAGGCCTCCGGTGGTGTTGAATTTTTCATTTCTAAAGAAGATAAGGGAGTAGGTATCCTTGAGGGTTATCTTAGGATGAGGTATCCTTCTGGATCTTTCAGGCCTGAGATTGATAAGGATACGGCCATCGTGCGCGAGCTCAAGGTTGTTGGCGCTGTTGTTCCTGTCGGCGAGAAAGGTACTTCGATACAACATAAAGGGTTGGGTGGTGAATTGATGGCGCGGTCTGAAGAGATTGCCAGAGCTGACGGCAAGAAGAAGATGGTTGTCATATCTGCTGTCGGTACTAGAAAGTATTATGAGAAGTTGGGTTATGCGCTTGACGGGCCTTATATGAGTAAAAAGCTTTGAATTATTTTAATGGCCAGGGTATATTTGATCTTTCTTCGAAGTTAGATAATTTCTTTATTTGGTTCCATTCATATTTTCCAGAGTATAAGTAGTTGTTATTTGGAAATAGTTCAATAATGCATTTGATATGAGTTGGGATTTTTATTTCTTTATTTGTTTCAGAATCTATTGCGGGGGTATGGTATGTTTGTTTAAATATCATTTTTCCAATATTTAACCTTTGTTTGGTCTTAAAAATAGGTATTTTTTGTTTTTGATAATAAGTTTCTGCATTTTCTTTAATTGTTGGTTCTATATCAGGTAACAAAGTATTCATGAATTCATTTAAACTATGTATGTCTGTCAAAGGTGTATTTGGACTGACCATGAAATATTCAATTATGTCTTCATTTGCATTTCCCATTGAGTATGCGTATCTTTTATCTATGCCATTATTTTTTATTGTGCGTTGATTAAAAAGTATTGTGTTTTCAGATTTTTGTGCGTTTAAAGAATCTAGAATTTCATGGTACAAATCTTGTGGTATCTCGGACATATTATATCTTTGTGGTTTATATTTAAATACATTTCCTTTGTTAATACGTTCAAGTTATGATTCAAGCTTTGCCAACGCTTCCGAACAGTCTAATCTTGTTCTTGACAACTTCTTCTGCGGCTGTCCTTGCAGGGTCGAGGTATGCGCGAATCTTGTAAGTGTCGGGTTTCTTCGCAAATGTATCCTTGATTGATGCGCTGAAGGCCTGCCTTATGTCGGTGTTTATGTTTATCTTGTTGATGCCGGCTTTCACTGCGCGTTTTATGTCGTCGTCAGGGACGCCTGATGCGCCGTGCATGACAAGTGGCATTTTAAGTAGTGCCTTTATCTCTTCAATTCGATCAAATGCAAGTTTTGGTTTGTTTTTGAAAGGGCCGTGTGCTGTGCCAATCGCTATCGCTAAAGCATCAACTTTTGTCTCTTTGACAAATCGTTTTGCTTCTTCGGGGTTGGTCAAGAACATGCTTGCGTCAGCTGTCGACATTATGAAGTCTGATATGATCCCCAGTTTTCCTAGTTCTGCCTCAACTGATACTTTTGATTTTTTTGCAAGGTCTACTACTTTTTTTGTCAATGCTATGTTTTCTTCTAATTTGAGTGCGGAGCCGTCAATCATGACTGATGTGTAACGTGCCTTTATGCAGTCTTTTGTCATTTCGACTGTGCTACCGTGGTCTAGGTGGAGTGCTATCGGTATCTTTTCTTTTTTTGCGATAGATGTGACCATGGCCGTTATGTAATCGAGACCCATGTATTTGATTGTACCTTCGCTTGATTGTACGATTACTGGTGAGTTTAGTTCTCGTGCGGCTGAGATTATCGCCTGCAAAGTTTCCATGTTAGTGAAGTTGAATGCACCGACGGCGTAATTTTCTTTGTTGGCTTTTGAAAGAATTTTTTTAGTAGTAACAAGTGGCATGGTATCACAGTCAATAATTGATGTCTGGTGTTTATATCTCTTACATTATTATGATTGGATTTTTGAAATTCATTTGATGTCATAGTGACCGTTTTGATAATTGATCAAGATTGATAAATATTTATATACAACAGAATACAATATAATTGTATAATTATGGGGGTATAATTATATGGGGGATCAATTATTTTCTGATATTCCGGAGGATGCAAGAGTTCTTGAGTCATCAGAACTTGAAGGTATAAATACTGTTTCCGAACTCTGGCGGCATATAATTGATAATAAGTGTTATGCGCCTGAGTGGTTAAAATATATCGCAGTCGATGAAGCAAAAGCAAAGATCAATGATGTTAATGTATATCGTGATCATATTGCATCTGATAGTATTATTGTACTTAAATCAGATGAGTTTGAACAGTTTGTCGGTTTCATAAAGGATAAGACTGATATTTATCCGGGACGAGCATTTAATTTCGATAAACGGTATTGTCAATCTAATTTATCATGTAAAAATTCTACGACATTCAGAGGTTTAAAGTTTAATAATGACCTTGTAAAGGGTGGGAAACAGCTCATATATGAACATGATGGGAATTGTGATTTTTATAATCTGGTCATCAGTTATGATTTTAGTGTCAAGAAAAGTTTTAATGGTTTTTTGAGACCATTTGAAAGGATATATGATGGTGATAAGATCAATAATGTCAATATCAAGCGAGTTATTGATTATTTGATTAAATTAAAGGCTGGCATACCTATCAAAGCGGTGCTGTGTGATGAATGTGTGGATAATCTTAAGTTTCAGAAAAATTCAACAATAAACGGTAATTTTATTGAAAAAGATGCAGATAATGTATATGGGTATCTTTTGGATATGGGGGTTATCAATTCTAGATATGTTACTGTTGAGTTGATTTAAATGTTTTTGTGTTCATTTAAATATTATGGTCTATTCTAATGCAAAAGAAGCTGCAGAAAGTTTAAGGATGATTTGGCACGGACATGATGAGTTAAATGAAAGTCTGTGTGTGAAAGGTGCTTGTAATTTATATTCTATATTGACAGGTGATAATTATATAGATGAAAGTGTGCTTATTGATTCTGCTAAATTATTAAATGAGTCATATTGGTTGGCTGATGTGGCTGAAACTTTTCAGGGTTCTGATTCTAAGAAAGAAGATGATATATATGAATCTGCTGGCGCGTTGATGGAACAATCACGAAGAAAAGTAGGGTTAGAATCGGATTCTGTAATATATATGGTTCAATGGTGGAAAGCATATAGGCATAAAGATAATGAAGCCGTATTCGATAATCTTTTATCTGAACATCTAGTTCAGTTCAATAAGAAAGATGAATCTGTGGCAAAAGTGTGTGTTAAGTTATTGATTGATGCTGCAAGAAACGGTCATGATGATAATGATTGGTCTTATGTGGACAATACTTTAGAAAAATATTTTGAAATATATTTACCTCAAGTACTTGAGAAGTCCCAAATTAAATGATTATAAATGTCTGCTTATTTCTGTTTTTGAATATAATAATTTAAAATCTATATATATGGAATTAAGCTAAAATAGAGTGAGTAGTTCTTATTTATACAGTGGTCAATATGTCAGAAGATAAATATGTTTTGTGGTTCAAGCAGATAGGTAAAGAGGACACCGCCCTTGTCGGTGGCAAGTCTGCGAACTTAGGTGAGATGGTCAATAAGGTCAATGTGCCTGTACCTCCCGGTTTTGCGACAACGTCTGCGGCGTATCAGCATTTCTTAGAGTATAACAAGCTTAAGGATCTCATTAAAGATACGCTTACAGGTCTTGATACTCATGATATGCGCGCGCTTGCAAAGGCTGGTCTTAAAGTTAGGACTGCCATACAGAAAGCGGAGATGCCAAGCGATCTTGAGCATATGATGATTGGGGCCTATAAAAAGCTAGGTGTGATGATATCACAACTTAATCCTTTAGTAGCTATAAGGTCATCCGCAACTGCTGAGGATTTGCCTGGTGCAAGTTTTGCAGGGCAACAGGATACATATCTTAATGTTTCTGGTGAAAAGGATATTATACAGAAAGTAAAAGATTGTTATGCTTCTCTTTTTACTAACCGTGCGATATCATATCGTGTGGATAAAGGGTTCAGCCATTTTGATGTAAGTCTTTCTGTCGTATTCCAGAAGATGGTAAAGAGTGATACTGCAGTCTCTGGTGTTATATTTACTCTTGATCCTGATTCGGGTTTTGATAATGTGATAACCATAACGGGTTCATATGGTCTTGGTGAATATGTGGTTCAAGGTATTGTTACTCCTGATGAATTTTTAGTGTTCAAACCTACGATGACAATTATTGAGAAGAAGCTTGGTACTAAAAAGGTTAAACTTGTTAGGTCCAAGAATGGTAATGTTGAAAAGAAAGTTGCTATGGCTGATTCAGCACGCTTCTGTATAACTGACAAACATGTTTCTGAACTTGCAAAATATGCAATGGCGATTGAGAAACATTATGGTTGTCCTATGGATATTGAATGGGCACTTGATGGGGATACTAAAAAACTTTACATTGTGCAGGCAAGACCTGAGACAGTGCATGCAACAACTGATTCTAATAAATTGCGAAAATATGTCCTTGAAGGTGAAGGTAAAAAGTTGTTTACCGGTCTTGCTATCGGCAGAAAGATAGGTACTGGTAAAGTGAACATAATCAAGGATGCAAGTGAGATACATAAGTTCAAGAAAGGTGATGTCCTTGTCACTAACATGACTGATCCTGATTGGGAGCCTATAATGAAGATTGCTGCATCCATCATCACTAATGAAGGTGGCAGGACTTCTCACGCGGCAATTGTCTCAAGAGAGATGGGCGTGCCATGTGTGGTTGGTTCAGAGGTGGCAACTAAAATCTTGAAAACTGGAAAGATTGTAACTGTTGACTGTTCTGCGGGTGAAGGTGATGTCTATGATGGTGCTATTAAGTTTAGGATTGATGAAAAAGACCTTAAGACTATACCTGTTACAAAAACAGATGTCATGATAAATCTTGGTGAACCAAGTCAGGCATTTTCGTTGTCTAAATTGCCTGTTGCAGGGGTTGGTCTTGCTCGTGAAGAATTTATAATCTTAAGTGAAGTCAAGGCGCATCCTATGAAGCTTATAGCTGACGGTAAGAGTGAATTGTATACAAATGCTCTTGCGACTGGAATCGGTAAGATCTGCGCTGCATTTTATCCAAGACCTGTCATTGTGCGTTTGAGTGATTTCAAGACTGATGAATATGCATGTCTTGACGGCGGTGCTAAGTATGAACCTAAAGAGGCTAATCCTATGATTGGTTGGAGAGGTTCATCAAGGTATTATGACAAAGATTTCTTGCCAGCATTCAAGCTTGAGTGTGAAGCTTTGCGTAGGGTACGGTATGAAATGAATCTTGATAATTTAACTATCATGGTGCCGTTCTGCAGGACTATCGCGGAGGCTAAGAAAGTTAAAGTGCATCTAAGTAATTATGGTCTTGATCAGAAGAAAGGGCTTAAGATTTTTGTTATGGCTGAGATTCCATCAAATATTATACTTGCGGATAGGTTTTCTGACGAGTTTGACGGTTTCAGTATAGGTACAAATGACCTTACGCAACTTACACTTGGTATAGATCGGAATTCTGAAAAGATGAGTTATCTTTATGATGAGCGAAATGAGGCGGTCGAGAGGAGTGTGGCATCTTTAATATCTGATGCGCATAAGCATAGTCCTAGGCGTAAAGTTGGTCTTTGCGGGCAGGCACCGTCTGATTATCCTGACTTTGCTAAGTTCTTGGTCGAGTGCGGTATCGATTCGATATCTGTTAATCCTGATGTTGCTCTTGATACAATACTATTGGTTGACAAGATGGAGAAGAAATTGAATAAGTCCAAGCATGTGTTGCACAAGGTTAAGTCAAAGATATTTAAGAAATAAGGTCTTTATCTCTGATTTTTTCTTTTTTTAATTCTTATTTTCTTATTTCAAAAGGTTTATAAAGTTAAATTGGGTTATAGTGGTCTATGTTACCTAGCCAAAATATTGTTATTGATGAGTTTATTGAAGAAGTAGGTTACTGTCTTGGGGTTGTAGCTTCAAAGCTTGGTAAGGATGGTCTCGATAAAGAAAAATATCAATATGATTATTATTTGACACAGTCAACTTTAAATCAGGTTGTTTTTTTAAAGGGTGAATCTTTACCTGATGATATTTCAAATGATGAATATCCTGGTGCTGTAGATCTTTATCATGATGTTCTTGAAAGTTTTTTGAATGATTTAGAAAGTAGTGATAAAAATGAAAAATTTAAATATGATGTAGTGGCCAATTATAAAAAGATTATATTCTCACTTAATGGTCTGGTTGGTGCACAAGAACATGGATTATGTGATGCTTCTCCTCTTTTTGAAATGATGTATGGTTTTGTGAGTGAATGAACAAAAAGTGATCCTTTTAAGGATTTGTGATGTTTGTTTCATTATTTATTATATGTTATTTTTGTTTATTTAAAATGTATAAAATAATTTTTTTTGGGTTAAGGATTGTTTATGGTTAATAATTTTTGTGAATTTTTTGATGAAATTTATTATGTATTTGAGGTTGTTGATGAATTCTTAGAAAAAAAGAAGGATTTAAGTTCTTTTTCTGATGAAAAATTATATGGGTCTACTATTAAACAAATTGATTTTTTGAAAAAGCAAAATATGCCTGAAACAATACTTAAAAATGGATACAATTCTTTGAGATGCGTACATCTTTATCGTGATGTTCTTAAAAGTCTTCTGGGTGATATAGAAAGTGATAATGCTGTATTGGCACACGATGCAATAGATACTTATAAGCATATTAGATTTTCACTTGATAGTCTCATTGGTGTTGAAGAGAAAAATAAATTAATATCTGATGCTTCATATCTCTTAAATGATATGTATGATATTGTGACTGGAAAAACAAAACAAAATTATTTTAAAGACTTTAAAGCAGACTTGCTAAGTATGGTAGCGCAATGAATGTACCTATAGTGCTTCCGAGATTTGAAAATACTACAATCAATAATATTCTTGTGACTCGGTTTTTCCAGAAGCCTGTGATGCCTTCTAATTTGGATAGGGATTCAAAGTCTTTAACTCGGGGTTCCTTTATCTTTGCTTCTGAAAGACCTGCAAACCATCCAGCTCCAAGCATAGGGTTAAGTGATGTAATTGGTGCTGCAATGAATGCGACTATTATTGTAATCGGGTTTGCAAGGGCTAATAATGCGCCAAGTGCTGATAATGAACCGTTTATAATCATCCATTTATAGAGCATGTTTAGTGTGACTTCAGTTCCATGACCCATGAAACCGTAGATTATGAGTGCTGTAAATATTAATGGTATTGACCAGCCAATGTATTTTGTAATATTTTTATTTTTTGGTATGGTCTCAAGGGTTTTTAGGTCAGTTGTTTTTTTAAGGTTCTTTTTGATTCCTGGTACATGACCTGCACCGACTACTACGACTATCTTTTTTCCTTTTGTGTCTTTTATTTTTTGCGCGAGATATGTGTCTCTTTCGTCAATCAATACTTTTTTTATGTTGGGTATGTATTGTCCTAGTTCTTTTAGCATCTCAGATAACATGTCTTCTTTCTTTAGTTGTTCTATTTTTTTTTCGTCAATTTTTTCATTTTCAAAAAACATACCTTCAAAAAGTATGAATATCAGTTTGAATTTTTCTATTAAACCCATAGTTTTCCATGCACGTTTTAGTGTGATCTGTATGTCACGGTCGATGAGTCCTATCTTTATCTTTTCTTTTTTTGCGGTCTTGACAGCTTCAATCATTTCGCTTCCGGGCTGTACTTTTACGTTTTCACCCATCTTTTTTTCAAAATTTGCGAGAAGTAAGTTTGAAAGGAATAGGTATGCTTTTTTGTCTCTTATGAGACTTGTTATTTTTGTATCTTCCCATTTTTTCTTTTTTGTTATTGAATCGTATCTGGATTGGCATAGTTCTACACAGACTGTATCTGGTTTTTCGGTCTCTATTGTGGTTTTTACAAGATCTGCACTTTTTTTTGATATGTGCGCTGTGCCTACAAGAATTATTTCTTTTTTATCTAGTGTTATCTTGTCTATGTTTTTTTGCATAAAGCATATAAGGGGGATAACTATAAAAATATGAAAGAATCAGATGAAAATAAAAAAAGGGAGAAAAGAGATTTACTCTTTCTTTTCTTCGGTTGGTTCTGCAAGAAGGTCTTCAAGCTTTTTTGGTCCAGCTTTTGTTATTTTTGCATTTACTTGGGCTGTGTCTGTACTGATTGTGTTGCCTCTTATACTTTTTCTTCGCCTTATACCTTTATTGAACTTGTATCCTGGACCGTGTGCAATAAGAATTCTTTTTCGTGTTGCACCTTCGATATCTTTTCTCATACCGAATCCATTTTTGTCGGATCCACCAGTTACTGTAACTTTGTAGCCTGGAAGACCTAAGATACCTGCGTCAATTTCGTCACCAATCTTTTTACCAACGATTCCTGCGACAGTTTTATCTTCCATTTCTTTCTGGATTGATTTTCCTGTCTTAGGGTCATTTATAACAAATTTTACCATCATATCTAATCACCTTTTTACTTTCCGCGTCTTTTATTAGCCCTTATTGAAGGTCTAATTTTTTCTGCGCCACGTCCTTTAGTTCTTACAAGACCTCTTGACTTCTGTCCAGCACCAGTTTTTCCTCTGAAAACACGTCTTGTGCTTGCAGGATTTGTAATCCATCCGATGTCTTTATCTGATTGTATTGCTGGGTGATTTGGGTCTACAAGAATTACTTCGAACCATTTGTATCGTCCATCTTCAGCTACATAATATGAGTTTACGACTTCCATATTCATGTATTTTCTCTGGACTTTTTCTTCGCCAGTCCATTGTAGTGATTTTGCAGGGTTGTATACTTTATAACCTGACTTTTTTGGTTTTCGTCCAGCTCTGTCTCTTGAACGTTCACGGCCACCACGATTGACTCGTACTCGTGCAACTACAAAACCTTCTTTTGCTTTATAGCCTAAGCTTCGAGCTCTATCGATCCGTGTTGGTTTTTCAACACGTTCAATTATGTTAGTTCGTCTCCATGCGATAAGTCTTTCCTGCCAAAGAGGGCCAAGACTTTTTTTTGGAGTTTTCCATGTGTCTTTAATATATTTGTACATTCCCATTGAATTCACCTTTTTCGAACTCAATCCCGTTCAAGCTTTACCTTTTTTTGAAAGGTTTCCACATTCTATTGTGGTGTGCTCACATCCTAGGATAGTATTAATATTTCTAAAAATAAGAATACGCATGATTAAGTTTAAGAATAAGCTTTATAAAGGTTTAGATTGTGTGTTATTTGTGTTTAGGTCAAAGCAAAGACATAAAAGAATTATAATTAATATGTTATTAAGTAGATGGTTATATAATTACTTAAGTGTTAGCAATATTAATATTGGGATGTGGATGTTTTATGGATTATGAGATTAAGTTTCTTGAGAAAGATGCAATTTTTAAAGTTGAGTGTGATGAGAGCGCAAAGGCGATGATCGATAAAAATAATCTTGTTCTTGCATCTGCTTTTGCAATGATAACTCCTGACAATAATGTTTTGGATAAATGGAATGACAATTATTTTAATAATGCTACTGGTGAACTTACCAACTTTTTGGTTGCGCATGATTCTGTCAATCATATCGAAACTTCAAAAAGGGTGCATACGACTGAAGTCAAGTCAATTGATATGTCTAATGTCGCTATACCTATCACAAAGATACTGTCGATTGCAATGGATAAATCTGAGCTTGAATATCCGCATGAACCAAATAAAATATTTATAACGCTTCATCATAATGATGAATACAAGAATGAGTGCTGGACCATTACATTGTTTAGTACTAATCTGTTCTTGTATAAGATTAAGATTGATGCGATAACTGGTAAGGCTATCAGTTCCGAGGTCAAGCATCTGTTGAAGTGAGAGTTTTTCCGAAATTTTTATATATTTTGACTGTCTTATATATGATATGTCTACTGACTTTAGTATGAATATTTCAGAATTTAACTTAGTCAGTGTGTTGTATAGTCTTGTTCTGATGCTGCTGTGAAAGCAGTTTGTATAGGCCTTTGTTGATTCTTCGCGGTTTTGATGCGCATTTTTTTGATTCAGAGTGATTTAAACTTTTTTTATCTGCTTTTTATCTGAAATTATGAATATGTTTTTTCGGATATGTCTTTTCTGTGAAGTGTCAGCAATGAAGACAATTAAAAAAAGGTGGTTTTGATGACCAAAAAACGAAGAAAGGATATAGATGAGCGATACTTGAATAATTCAGGTACTCCGACGGCTGTGGTAATACCTGTTGGTCTCTATTATTCTGTCGAACTGCCGAAAGGTACAGATTCGATGGATGTCAAGTCGTATGACTACAAAAATCATAGGGTGCTCTATTCTGAAAGTCAGGTTGATGGATGGGAAAAGTCAGAGGGTGTCCTTGTCGTTCCTTTTGGATTGAGGCTTTATACACATGATCTTGATGCTCATATATCTTTTGATGGCAGACTGGATGAGGATTCTGTTATGGATATGCTTGATAAATTATACTGTGATACGCGGTGTCCGAAGTATAAGATACATATTATAACTGATAACTGGGACAGTGAATTCAGTTAGTATCTTTTATTTCTTTTTTTCCAATAATTGATATGGATGCGGTCTTGTGCGCTAGATGCAAAGGTAAAGGACTATGTGGTAACGCTAATTGCCCTATACTCTCAAGTCTTGAAAATATGAAGAAGGTTACACAAAGTGTCAAGACTGATTTTTTCGGGTCGTCGCCACCTTCCATATTTGTGGGGCGAGTAGGTTATCCTGATGTATCTTTTGGTGCTCTTGCACCTGCTGAGGAAGGTGATACTACAATCTATGACAGTCCCTCTGACTGGTTCTCTAAAGGTTATTCGATAGATAAGATATTTGGGTTGCGGTCATCACTTATCAATTCAAGTGTTAAGACAAATATTTACCGGAGCAATAATTTTCTGGAAAAGATACAAGAGATTGCTCTTGCATCTAAACCGCTTGATATTGAGGCAAAATATATACGACCCATAAAACCTGATGTCACTATTGATGCATATTCTCGGGTTGCACCTAGTGGACCTTGCGGAATTATGAATAGTCTTGATATATGTGACAATCCTCATGTGCCTATTAAAGTTGATAAGGTTGTGTCGGATACTGATCTTCGCGCTTCTGAAGCTATATCCATTCTAGGTGATAAAAATGTATCTGAAAATCATATAACTAAACTTTTATCTGCCGGGCTTTTAGGTGAGGGTGATAAGAGAAAGCTTGTTCCTACTAGGTGGTCTATCACTGCAACAGATGATATGCTATCAAAAGACCATATTGATTTGATACGTAATTTTGATGAGGTGGGGCAGTTTTTAGTTTTTTCAAGTGAGTATTTAGGTAATCATTTTGAGTTGCTTGTAATGCCTGGTACGTGGGCATTTGAGTGTATTGAGACGACATTTCCCAAAAGTGTATGGAACCCTAATGGTGATGATGTTGTGATGTACAGTGATTATGAGAGGTATGCGGGTCGGAAAAGCTATGCGTCTAATGTGGCTGGGGGTTATTATGCAACAAGGTTGCCTGTGACGCGATATCTTAAAAAGAAGAAGATTCAGGCGTCTGTATTGTCGATAAGGGAGGTATATGAAGAATATTCTGTGCCTTTAGGTGTATGGCTTCTTCGTGAGACTGTGCGTGATGCATTTTCTAAAGAACCCAAAGTTTTTGATTCGCTTACTGGGGTCATGGTTTATCTTAAAAGTAGAGTTCGGTTAGATTTTTCAAAGTATCTTAATGAAAGCAAGCTCCTTAAAGATTATCGTAGTCAGAGAAGGCTTTTTGATTTCAGAAATGTAAAATAAAAAATAAGAATAAAAAAGTCTTATTTAAGGACTTTTATTTCTTTTAATTCTTTTTCAAGTTCTAAGATTGCGTCTTCCAGATGTTTTACTGATTTAGCACCTGTAATTACAATTTTTCCAGAACTGAATATAAGAAATACAGTTTTTGGGGTATCAATTCGGTGGACTACGCCAGGGAATTGTTCTGGTTCATATTCACAGTTGTCAAGATTGAATATCACATTGTTAAGTTCAATAGGCGAACCTAAATCAGATGATGCAACTATATTTACAACTTCTGTGTTTAGTTTGTCTGATATTTCCACACCAATCTTTCTGAAATTTACAAGTGCAGCTTTTACTGCCATTGTGGCTTGTTCAAGTGATTTTGTTCCTGAACAAATCATCTTTCCTGTACTGAATACTAAAACACTTGCTTTTGGTTCTTTAACACGATATACGAGTCCCGGGAATGATTCAGGTGCATATTCAGCGTCGGGTAATTGTGCTGCAAGTTGCTCTAGTACGAATTTTGAGTGAGTATCACATGATACAACACAGTTTGTGATTTTTGTATCTTTTGCCATAATTAAAAACCCCTTTTTTTATTGTGCTTCATTTATGTTGATTATCATACTGCCTCTTAATAACATAGTACCTAGTTTTATTGTTGAATCTGAATTTATTTCTTCTGCGTCTTCTAAGTGTATATTTAGATTTAGATCATAAGCTTTCATTACGCCTGTAATTTTGCTTGTGTTCTTAAGAAGAATTTCAATTTTCTTGTTCTGGAAGTTGTCCAGTTTATTTAAAGGTCTGAAGTCGTTCATAAATTATCGCCTTGTATTTTATTTGTTTATAAATGGTCTATATGTCCTTTATAAAGAAAGCTTTATAAATGGTTGCTTTTTCTGTATTTTTTTATGTATCGGACACAATAACTCTTTTAAAGGTTTCACTTCTAATATGGTATATTCTAATCAAGATGATGTTCTTATGGTAAAAAATGATTCCTATTTGATTCCTGAGGTAAATATTGGTATTGTCGGTCATGTCGATCATGGTAAAACAACATTGACTAGTGCACTTACCGGTAAATTTACGGATGAACATTCTGAAGAACTTAAAAGGGGGATAACGATTCGTCTTGGTTATGCTGATGTCAGTATACGTAAATGTCCAAAATGTGATGCTAATCTTGCTTATTCGTCATTTGATAAATGTTTCTTTTGTGGTGCAGATACTGATATATTAAGGACTGTATCTTTTGTTGATGTTCCTGGTCATGAGACTCTTATCGCTACTGTTCTTACAGGGTCTGCTCTTATGGATGGTGCTATACTTTTAGTTGCTGCAAATGAAAAGTGTCCTCAACCACAGACTGCTGAACATCTTGAGGCATTGAATATTGCGGGAATTAAGAAAATTATAATTATCCAGAACAAGATTGATCTTGTGACAAAAGAAGAGGCAATCGCAAGTTATAATTCTATAAAAGAATTTGTTAAAGGTAGTGTTGCTGAAGATGCACCTATAATTCCTGTGTCTGCGATTCATAGAGCCAATATTGGTATGATATTTAAAGCAATTGAAGAGGTTATAGTGACACCAAAACGAGATGAGACCAAAACTCCTAAGATGTATATTGCAAGAAGTTTTGATATTAACAGGCCTGGAACTGGTATACAGAAACTTTTAGGTGGTGTAATTGGTGGGGGTCTTATTGAAGGTGTCTTGAATGTCGGTGATGAGATTGAGATATGTCCTGGTATTAGTGAAAAGAACCGATGGAGTTCTGTTAAAGCCAAAGTTGAATCTATAAAACAGGGTGCAGTCAATGTTAAGACTGGTAGACCTGGTGGTCTTTTAGCTATTAGTACGTCGTTGGATCCTTACATGACAAAATCTGATAATCTTGCAAGTATGCTTGCAGGGAAACCGGGTACTCTTCCAGCAGCTAAGGATGAGATGATGGTTGAAGTCAATCTTCTTGATAAAGTCGGAACTGACGATAAGGATAAGTCTGCCATAAATCTTATGCAGAATGATGTTGTCCTTATGAATGCTGGTACACAGAAGACAATAGGTGTTTGTGTGGCTCCAGGTAAAGTTGCAAAATTCAAGCTTAAAAGACCATTGTGCATTGAAGATGGTGAAAAGATAGTGATGTCTAAGCAGATAAATGCAAGATGGCGTCTTATCGGTTGGGGCAATCTTAAGAATTGATTTTTTCTTTAAAATTTAATTATTTTTATCTTATATGTTTCTTATAGAATTAGTTTGGACTTTTAAAAAATTTGTTTTTGGCCTGGGTTTTATGCCAGACCATATTATAAAATAAAAGATTATTTCTTGACTTCAAATGTTCCGTTTTTTGGGATGTTCAATTGGAACTTGCTTTGCCATTCAGTAACATATGCGCCAGTAATTGTGACTACGTCACCTTCTTTTGCTTTTGATATGTCATCTTCCCAAAGACTGAAGTTGATTTCACCTGTATCGTCTTCTATGATAAAAGTACATACTTTTCGAGATCCAAACCTTGTGTTTACGGTTCTTTCTTCGCCTTTCTCTTTGATTGTTCCTTCTATGGAAACATCGCTTGCGCCAACATTCAATTCATTTATTTTAATGTATATCACCTATAATTATATTTTGTTATTATGAACAGTATTATTCTTTTTGTCGAAACTTTTATATGTTTGTATCTATTTTTTGTTTTTGTTTTGTATATTTTATTGTTTTTGGTGTTGGATTAGGGTAATATTATTAAGAGGATGAGGTTTTTATCTTATATAAGCTTTTTTCTTCAATTTATGCTTATGGTCGATATCAAGACGATGGATACACATTGTCACCTTCAGCATAATTGGTTTGATGAGGACCGTGATGAGGTCATAGCTCGTGCTAAGAAAAATATGCATTTCATCATTGAATCGGGTGCTAATGCTACATGGAGTCGTGGGGCTATTTCGTTGTCTGAGAAATATAAAGGTTTTATTTATGCGACTGCAGGGCTTCATCCGATTGATGCGCAGAAGTTGAGCAATATTGATTTTGAGGCTGAACTGGACTGGATTCGGCTGAATAAGGACAAGATAATCGGTGTGGGTGAAGTCGGGCTTGATTATCATTGGGAAAAAGATGAAAAGATGCGCACACTTCAGAAAGAAAGGTTTTCGCAATTTATAGCTCTTGCAAATGAAATCAATAAGCCTATTGTCATTCATTCATGGGATGGGGAGTCTGATGCAGTTGATATATTGTCGCGTGAGGTTAAAGTTCCAGTTGTAATGCACTGTTTTTCTGGTAAAGTGGATGTGCTTTTAAGGGCTATTGAACTTGGTTATTATATTTCATTCTCG
>DAOVVY010000104.1 GCA_030636885.1 Candidatus Nanohaloarchaea archaeon | reverse complement strand
GAGGAAAGATTGTCAATTTGTGTCAATAACGGTTCAATCGCATTATTTAAAGAGTATTTTGTGATTTCAATATTATTCTTAATTTTTTCATCAATCTCTTTTTTCTGTATAATAAGCATATCTGCAATTGACTTCTCAACATTATGCATTTCGGTATCAAGAACATTGTCAATATTTTTTATGTCAGCTTTCAATTCAGTTACAAGTTTTATGACATTAAGTTCTTCATCTTTTAATTCGGAATCCATTTGTGTTTTCATATCACGTACTGCTTTTTCAAGATGTTTATATTGATCAATTGAAATTGTAAACTCTTCTTTTATTATATTTAAATCTGCTTTAATCTGTCTGTGTTCATTAAGATTACCCTCAATATCAAGTTGTTTAAGCTGTTTTTGTTCTTTTACGAATTCATTAACGGTATCTAATGCAGTCTTAAATATAGTAGTATTTTCATTAATTTGTGCTTCAATATCTAATTCTATTGATTTTGAATACATCTCAAATTTTTCAAATTGCGAATTAAGATATTGCTCACTTTTTTTATCATATTTTGCAAGAATTGCCATGATTGCTCTTATATTGGTCTGTATTTGAGATAAACTGGTGATGAGTGTAGAATTATTTTTCAAGTATTTAGGTCCGATTGTGTTTGGTTTTGGTATGGCTGTTTTTAAAATAGATACATTCTTTTTTTTAATTACTGTTTTGTTAACAGATGCATTTTTAATAGATACGTTCGCCATGAATAAATATGCAACAAGGTTGCATATATAATTAACTAATCGGAAATTGAAAATGAAAAAAT
The DNA here is from genome assembly GCA_030636885.1 of Candidatus Nanohaloarchaea archaeon. Taxonomy (GTDB): domain Archaea; phylum EX4484-52; class EX4484-52; order EX4484-52; family GLR71; genus GLR71. The sequence continues at coordinate 2,610 of DAOVVY010000104.1, read as the reverse complement.
AATAAAAAATAGAAAGATAAAAAAATTAGAAATTGTTCTTGGATTCTTTTATTGCAGAATCAATGTTCATAAAATTGTCTTCAGGTTTTACTTGTGGATTTTGACCTACAGGTGCTGTATTCTGTGCAGTTGCATTCTGTGCTGCTGCTTGAGCTTTCTCAAGTTCTGCCTTGATATCAACGCCAGCCTCAGATAATGCTTTAGTATGCATCTGTATAAGCGCATCAACAATTGAAAGTATTCTTGAAAACTCTGACCGTTCTTTTAAAAGACAGTCTAGAGCGCCTTTATGAAATCCTATCTTTTCATTGTTATCCATTTTTAAAACCTCTTCAATCCAATTATTATTTTAATTAGTTGTTTCTAATTATATATAATTATGTATGGGTTTGATTAACCAATATCCCAAAGCCGGTCTTTTTTTGTCATTATATCCCTTATTGATTCATGGGCATTCTTTTCATTATCTGAAATTATATCCAAATTTCGTTTAAGTAATCGGTTATCTTTTTTTGTTATTACTGTGAAAAGTTCGTCACCTTCCTTGAAATTTCTTCCAACAATAGCATTATCTATTGATACAGCAACTCTTGAACCGATACGACACTCTTTGACATTTTTTCCGTTCTCTTTAATCTGATTGACCCGACCAATTATTGTACCGTCACGTTTCATAAGTGCAACGCCTTCAGTCAATACGCCTGCCACAATATCAAATCCGGCAATTGCGGGTTTTGACTGTCTGAAAATGTATCCAGGAACCTGTCTTATGTGCCCAGGACGTACCACGCCCTTTAAGACTTCCTGTTTTTTCTGTTCTTCAATGTGTTTTTGGTACTCTTCGTAGTCTTCAAGAAGTCGGTAAATCACATCACTTTTAAATATTTTTGTATTGTTATCGCTTGCTTCTTTTTCTGCTTCAGGCATGACATCTACATTAAATGCAAAGACGATTCTATATTTTTCATCTACTGCTTTCAGTTCCATTATCTCTTTTCTCAATATTGGACCGATCTTTGCTTTCTTTATAGGAACATTAAGATCACCTAAAACTTTGACCATAGCTTCAAGACTTCCTATTGTGTCTGTCTTGATTATAACCCCTTCGTTATCTGTCTCAATTTCGATGCTTTCAATTTCTTTGTTCACTTCGAGTTTTATGGCATCTAGTGTTGATTTATCATGGATTGCTCTTATCGGGACCCCTGCAATCACACCATCTAAATCGGATGCAGATATCTTTACACCTGACGCAGCAACTACTTCGCGGTGTGACTTGAACTGCTTTTCAATTCGTATCTCTTTCATTGGGTTTGTCTTTAACAAAGCTTTTGCTTTTGTTACTCTTGCTCCGGCGGGGTCGCCTATGACTAATGTATCTCCTGCGCGCACAATCCCCCCATAAAGAATTACATCAATTGTTGTACCTAAACCTTTGACTTCTTTGACTTCTAAAATTGTACCTTTGCCTTCACCTTGAGGGTCAATCTCTAATTTTTTTTCAAGGTATTTTTGGGTAACTCCTGAAAGAATTGTCAAAAGATCAGATATACCCTCACCATTTATCGCCGAAATTGGCACAATCGATATCTGTTTTGTGAAATCTTCAACACGATTGAAAAGGTCTGCTGAAAAACCAAGATCATAGAATTGACCTATGAGCTTGTAGATACCCATATCCATGGCCTCTTTCACTTCGGGTCTTTGCTGGTCGTAAGTATCTTTGAAACATGAGTCTTTGTTGACTTTCCATCCTGAAAGTTTGTCCACCTTGTTTGCAGCTACAATGAAAGGTGTCTTGTACTGTTTCAGGATTGTGATTGCCTCTTCAGTCTGTGGCTTGAAACCTTCAGTTATGTCAACCACAAGAATTGCTATATCTGCTAGAGTCCCGCCACGTTTTCTTAAAAGCGAGAATGCTGCGTGTCCTGGTGTGTCTATGAAAAGAAGTCCCGGGAACTTAAGGTCAAGGTTAAGTTTGCTCATCTGGGTTTTGCAGATCTTTTGAATCTGAGAAATTGGTATCTCTGTTGCGCCAATGTGTTGAGTAATACCCCCTGCTTCTTTTGCAGTGACTGCAGAACCTCGTATGTAATCAAGAAGTGATGTCTTTCCATGATCCACGTGCGCAAGAACAGAAATGATGGGTTGACGTATATGTTTCATAGGAATCACTTGAGAAAATCATGATAATGTTTTTGCTTCCTATCTTTAAATGTGTTATTGTTGTGAGAGGGGGGTTATTTTGTGATAATTGAATAATTCTATAAAAATTCACCCTAGTGTTTCAAGAAGGTCTTTATTTTCTATATATCTTTGAACTATTTCGTCAATACCTGTATCTGAATGAATATCACCAATGTCTTTGAACAAGATTTCTGCGCCTTTTATAATGTTTGACAGGTTTGGATTTTCAAGGACATAATTGGGATGATACCTATGCTTTGTGAGGTCTTTATCTTGTATATATGAATCAATTAAATCATTCCAATCAACTAATCTGAAATGATTTTTTATGAAGATAACTATTATCCATTCCGGTGGCGAGAGTACTTACTTATTTGGTTTAGTTAACGGATTAAGTAAGATTAAAGGGCTTGGTATTGATGT
>DAOVVY010000108.1 GCA_030636885.1 Candidatus Nanohaloarchaea archaeon | reverse complement strand
GCTTTTTGGTAGGGATGTTGTTGGACCTGCAATTGATGATAATTATGATGGGGTGGGTAGTAAAACTGTGCCTGGGGCATCTTCTTTGGACCTTGAAGAAAAAAATGCTATTGAAGAAATTGCGCAAAAGATACAATCTAATATAACTGAGGATACCCGAAAACGTATTGAAACGTATTGGGATTTCTGGGACTCTAATATTTTTAAGATGAAAAATGCAAATTCTAATTTTTTAAATACTGGATTGTCATATGATGATTTTTTTGTTGATCTGTCTTTTAGGAATTTTATGCGCAAGGGTTCATTTGTTAAACCTACTTTAGCTATTTTTGATGTGGATAAGACTCTTTTTTTAAAGGGTAATCTTACTTATAATCCTCATGATGATGACATGATTGGGCTTATGGATATGGGTGTCAAGCTGGGTATATTTAATTCGCCTGATGATCTTTTTTCTGAATATATGGGTCTGTCTGATTTTTCAGATGATGGTGGACGTATAATCAGTGCTGAAGGAGTCTATGATCCCAAAATGCTTTCAGAGATGGATCTGCGATTAAGCCAGGGTTTTGCAGAGATCTATAATCTCCATAAAGTTGGTGGTGGTGATGCCTTTTTTGAGGCGAAACTTCAGTTCTTGAAAGAGATGTGTGCGCATCCTGAAAATACCTGCATTTCACAGACGTATTTTCATGACCTTATGCTCTTAAGAAATTTTTATGATACTGTTGCATTGATAACATTGTCTGATAATGATATTGCAAAAGTTATTTTTGAAATATCTGATCTTGTCATGCCAGATTCTAATTGCGGTAAGGTGATGAGTATCGGCAGTACTTTGTCGGTAGGTGCGAGGAAGATTGATATAACTGATGATAATATCTTAAAAAAACATGTGAACATTGCATTTGGTCCAAAAAAGGTAAATCTGTTAAATCGTTATTTCCGTAAGTGTGGGGTGAGCGAAAAAATGCGCTCTATAAGTACAATATCTGATGTTCTTTCATCGGACCCTGTTGCGTTCTCTTCAGATATGGTCAATATAGAAAATGTGTGCGGTCTTGATTATCCTCTTGCCGTTGTTGCGTATGGCATGGGACCTGAATCAGTTACTCTTAGTATTACAAGTGATAATATTGAGGATTTTTCAGGGCTCAATGGATTGGATCCTAAAGGGAATGTCAAAAAGGTAATATGTAATTTTGTTGAGAATAGTACCAATGAGGAGTGGTCTAAAGTCATACAGGAATATGCAGCTACAAATGGGATTTATTTTAATAAGATTAAAAAAGCGATTGATGTTGTCACGCTTGAACTTGTTGAGCAATCCATCAAGACTGTTCTTTTTGATTATGGTTTTGATGGTATCAAGTATATCTGTGGTGAGCTTGAAGGGATAAGACCACTTATTGATGATTATGATATCAATCCTGATGAAGATATTCTTGAAGATATAAGGGATCGATTTGAATCGTTGCGTAATACTTTGATCGATGAGTATCATGATATTAAAGATTGTGAATCGCCTAATTGCGATGTTACATTGTTCTTGAAGTTACTTGATCTTGAAATTAATGATATAGATAAGGGATATGGACTGAAGAGACCGGGTTCAAGAATAAAGACAAGTGGTCTTCTTAATATGGATGAACAGATAATTGAGACAATTGAAAGATCAGTATCTGATAAAGGTGCGGGTTATGCACAATCTATGTCTGGCTTTGCGGGTCTGGAAGCAGGCTATGGATCACAGGTGTCATCTGTGCCTGATACTATTCTTGGCATATATCAAAAAAATAATACTGATTTTTTAGGTGAGATTGTCAGGATGTTTGCGGATCCTGGAAAAGCTTATGGTTTCCTTGCAAAGACATATGGTGATAGTCCTGAAACATTGTCTGTGCTGAATGAAGTTACTCGTAATAATGAGGGATTTTTGAGACTTATGAACTGAAGATTATTTTGGTGTGTGTTGTTTATGGATGAAATCAGTGAAGATATGTATGGTACACTCAAACCTGCAATTGACGAGCTTGATGCTTATGTCTCTTGTATCTCTGAAAGGATAGGTTGTGTATTGTCTGAGATATCTTCAGAGGAACTTTCATTTGATGTCTCTGACTTAAGTATGCTTGACCTGAATTATATAAATGTGCTTAATGATATGAATGAGAATCTTTCGGGTGATTCAGAGATTGGCGGAATTTCACTAATTCAAAGTTTGAGATATAATATGGATGTCCTTGAAAATCCAGATGATATTGTCTCTTCGGGTATGACTTATGATATTGATCCTTCTGAAAAGAAAAAGATAAACTATCAGAAAAATGAAAAAGTATCTTTATCTGTTGAATCTCTTAAATCTGTTAAAGCGTCATTTGATAAAGATATAATTCGTGCTTTGGTCTATAAGAGGGCGCTTATGATTCATTTAGATTATATCGATAATTTCGATCATGAAATTGAGAATAAAGATCAGTTCAGAAATGAATTAGAAAAGACAAAATTTCTTCTGCAATCGTCATTTCTGTTATATATTGGACATACTTGTATATTTGAAAGACTTCTTGATATCAATAAAAGTATGTCTGATAAAGGTCTTTGGATAATCGGCAGTGATTTCATTGAAAATTGTAATTTATCTTTCATTGATGTTGTTGAAAACTCTCTACCTTTCGGGAAAGATATCATTCGGGATGAATATCGTCTGTCTTCTTTTTTGAAGGAATCCAATGATCCTGAAACCATCAGTTGTATCGGGGATGGTATTTTTGATGAGTCTAAAACCGATAAAATGCAATTGATTATTGATGGTGTATATAAAATGTATTCTTCAGTCTTGTCTCAATCTGAATCAAACATTTAATATTTCGCAGTCAATTTTATCTATGATGGATATAACTTCTGATATTGATGCAATTACAGCGAATCTTGTAGGTTGGGAGAAAAAGGTATCATCTGTCGCTAAGAGACTCCGTGATAAAAATAAAGGTTCTGAAGTCTGTGGTTGTGGCAATTTTCTTGAAGATAGGTTGTCTGTCAAGGTTGAACCTGATAATTCATCAAACCTTATTGTGGGCGGTATTGATGGGGGTCTTCTTCAGAAGGAGTACCATGGTGTTAATATAATCATCACTCGGGCTGTGTGCGCGGTCTTTAAGTATAAGGACGGAAAGCTTTCTGGGTCTGATTATTATCCGTCTGCATTTCCTCAACCTAAGATAAAAGTAATAAAGTCATCTTTTGATCCGTCTGGTTTTTCATCACTTGCATCTATATTTAGGCTTGAAAGTGAGTTAGGTCTTGCCT
>DAOVVY010000077.1 GCA_030636885.1 Candidatus Nanohaloarchaea archaeon | reverse complement strand
GTGGGCACTGCACCCGTTGCATCAACTACTATCTTTGACCTTAATGTAGAGGATGTATCTGTATTTGTATCCTTTATCTTTACCCCACAAACCAAATTGTCTTTTATAACAGGTTCTGTGCAGATTGTTGAATCATATAGTTTACACCCCGCCTTTATCGCATCATCTATCAATGCCTGACCAAACTTTTGACGATCTATCATTGCGCAATTGAATTTAATCTTAAAAATATTTTTTTTGTTAGGAGAATAAGTATTCATCTGTATAAGCTTATTATTTATTATACCCTTAGTGGAATATTTTAACTTTAGGTATTTGTTTATCCAATCAATTAGTCTGTAATCTATTAAATCACCGCATACTTTGTCGCCAATCTTATTCTTCTTTTTTCTTTCAATTATTGCGACCTTAAGACCTTTGTTTGCAGCATGGATTGCACAAGCACAACCTGCAGTACCTGCACCAGCAATTATTATGTCATATTCTTTTGAAATAACTGTCCACCATAAGAATTATAAGAAGAATTAGGATTAATCCTATTTAAAGTTAATGTAAGAAAAAAAAGAAAATTTAAGGTGTCAGCCTTTTTGGATCTCTTGGGAACAGGCATGCCTCTCTTATGTTATCCCTATCAGTCAGAAGCATTGTAATTCTTTCAAGACCTATTGACCAACCTGCGTGAGGTGGTGCGCCGTACCTGAAAGTATCAATGTAGAACTTGAAGTTTTCAGGATCCATGCCTTTTGCAGTAAGACGTTCTATCAAAAGTTCGGGTATGTGGATACGTTGGGCACCGGATAATAATTCAACACCATGGAACATAAGATCGAATGCTCGGCAGATCTTCGGATTCTTCTCGTCGGGCATCGAATAGAATGCGCGCACGTCAGTCGGCCACTCAGTTATGTAAAACGGTTCATCCCAACCCATAAGTTCGCATATCTTCTTTTCAGCAGGAGTAGACAGATCCTCGCCCCATTTAATTTTTATGCCTTCAGTCTCAAGCTTTGTCAGGACATCAGTATATGTAATCTGTTTCAATGGAAGTTTAGGTACTTTGAAATCTGTGCCTATAAGTTTCAATTGAGTGTCGCAGTTATCTTTCACGTCTTTGAATATTGTAAGAATTACATCATCCAATACTTCTATCGCTTCCTTGTCGGTTGCAAAACCCATCTCGATGTCCATCTGTCGCACTTCGGACAGATGTCTTGTCGTGTTTGATCTTTCAGCTCGCCAGACGGGTGTTATCATGGATACTTTTTCCATACCACCCATGACGGCCATCTGCTTGTAAATCTGCGGGCTCTGGGCAAGGAATGCTTCCTTATTGTAGTAAGGTATCGGGAACAGTTCTGCACCACCTTCAGAGGATGCTGCTATCACGCCAGGAGGTGTTATCTCTATGAATTTCTTGGCGTCAAGAGTTTTTCGGAATGATTTGATTATCTGGTTCTGGACGGTGAAAATTGCCCTCACTTCAGGGCGTCTGAGGTCAAGGAACCGGTTGTCAAGGCGTGTGTCAAGGTCGGACTGGACCTTGCCTGTCGATTCAATCGGTAACGGTGATGCTGCTTCGGAGATGATTGTTATCTTTGTAGGTTTTATTTCTACACCATTTGGTGCTCGGTCATTCTGTTCTGCAGTGCCTTCGATATCCACCACGAACTCTTTGCCGATAGTTTTTACTTGTGCAACTAATTTGTCATCAGTCACGCCTGTCTTTGCAGTCACTTGCGCAAGACCGTCCATGTCTCGCACTATAAGAAATATCAGTTTGCCGAAGTCTCTTTTCTCGTGGACCCAACCTGAGAGCCGTACTTTTGCGCCTGCCTTAATGTCTGAAGAATATGTCCGTTCCATTGAAATCAATTGATAATTGTAGTGTATAATCTTTTAAATGTTGGTGATGGATTATGCGACCATTTTAGGTCTTATTTTTTCGTTATATTGTTGTTTAGAAGGTATATATGACCAATCTTCTATGCCATCAAACTTATATGGATATTTACCAGTGACACAACATTGAGAAGTTGGTGGGAGATTTAAATCATTAAAGACCTTATTAAGCCCTGCAATACTTAAGAATCCCACACCATCAGTCTTTACTGGTCCCCCTAAATAGTCCATCATAATCGGGTCATGTTCAAACGATTTTAAAGCTTCTTCAAAATCTTTGTGTGCACCAGTTCCATAATAATCGGCACCTATAGCTTTTGCAGAGATACCTTTCTGCAGTTCTATCGCTGTCACTGCAAGATGTTTTCTATATGTGTTTATCCCACCATAGCAGGGACTTATTATAGGTGGTGTGGCAAAAAGATAATAGACCTTTTCTGCGCCCATCTTCCGTAACTTACTGTTTATGACGGCAGCAACATTATATCGTACCAGGCTATCATCAAGAATCACTACTGTTTTTCCTTCAACGTCAGGACTTATGTTGAACTTATCATTGGCTTTAGTAAACCTTACAAGAGGATCATCACTTGCAATAAATGTTCGGTAATCATAATTTGCGTTTCGTGTTATTGCCTGAGTGTCATCTATGCCGAACATATCTTTGAAATTTTTTGTGTATGATAGACCTGAATTAGGTACTGATGACAATATGCAATCATCATCATTTAACAGAAGATTAAGGAGGTCTTGATGTTCAATAAGTGTCTGGGCACCAAGAGCTGCACGGATGTCATCGACTTTGACAAGATTATGATTATTATCAGATAAGTAAGTACCTTGATTCATCAGATATGCATATTCAAAGAAACAGAGTGGTTTCGTCTCTTTTTGCCACGCTACAATATTTTCAGAATTCAAATCATATACACTTATACTGCCGGATGGAAACTGATGAATGTTTTTTGCATCAAGATTAATCTCCAGATTTTGCATAATGTCTGTTATCGCAGATGATTCGGAACAGAATACCCTGAAACCATCAATATCAAACTGATACAATGGACGACCACCATCGCGCATGACAAAAAAATAGGATTGTCCTGATACTTTATCTTTTATCTGCCCGAGTGTTGAGAACATACCATTGTCAAAAGTCTCATCATATAAAGTGTCAAGACTTGTGGTTAAAATCTCATGGAACTTTTTTTGAGAGGCATCACTGTTCTCTAAAATGTCAAGAAGTCGCATCCCTTTGAATGAAGTGTCGTTAGTTGCACCATGACGGTTCAACATGCCTGGTTTTGTGAAACCATCCATACATTCATCTTGGATACAACTTGTGTCAAAATGAGTCTGACCGTTTTCTGCAAGAATCAGACTGTAGTTGTCTGACCCTACAAAAAGAGGATGTATGTTGTTTGTCTCACTGCTTTTGTTATCTACTTTTGTACCGCTACTTGTTGCGTAACGGATGTGACCTATGAAATTTTTTAGGTCTATATGTCTTACAAAATAGTCTATATTGGCACCATACGAATTTATGAAGTCTGAAACGGTCCCAGTATCACGTTTTATAAAATCGATATCATTTGAGGATTCCATGACAAGGCCGCCAGATTCATGACCCCTATTACTCAAACCTTTTAGAAGCTGTATTATTATTTCTCCTGTGATTGAATTTTCGCGTGACTCAGAATAAGAATGGTCCAATGGTGCTACAAGCCTAAGTCCTCCAACTACACCACACATATGTTTCTTAATGATTGATAGGTCGTGAAAGTTATTAAATGTTAAATTATTGTAAATAAAATATACACAACATAACCGAAAACTATATAAACTCTGTTGATAACATTATAATTGTTCAATAAAAGGCCTGATGAGGATAATCGAATAAGTTGATTTCAATCGGACTTATCGAGGCATTTATAAAATGTGTGGAATGCAGGACAAACTTCACGGTAGTAATCCGTCAAACAATGCTTTGGTCCCATGCACCGCCAGACAACATAAATGACCTTAATTATTTAAATCAGGTATCATAATCTTTTTTGGGTTGATATTATGGTAGATACAGAAGACACAGATATCAATCGTGACGATTCATTCTCAGAACCTGAAAAATTAAGCCATGATAACATAGTCGATAACATCAGTTCAGGTAAATGGGAGAATGTGCTCCTTTCGCTAACAAGTGATATGAACCCCTGGGACATTGACTTGGTAGTTCTTTCTGAGAGGTTTATGGATTACATCAAAAACACTAAGAAAGAGGATCTCAGGATACCTGCAAAAATTATACTTACGGCCGCCATACTCTACAGGATGAAGGTCGACACTTTCAAGATTGTTGACGATGAGGGGGTCGAGGAGACAAATGCGCAAGAGGAAGCGTATAATCTTGAGACAGGTAATGAAAAAATTGATGTATCAGACATTAAGATACCACCTATCAGCGTGCCGATATTCCGCAAACCGCAAGGCAAGGTCACGCTTGATGAACTTATCAAGGCGCTTGACAATGCGATGACCATCAAGAACCGGAGAGAGGCGCGTGAGGTTTTCCAGATTGATCTTTTAGGCGAGGATATAACTGACAATATTGAAGAGCTTTTTGAAAATATATGCGATAAGATAGGAATGGACAACATTCTTAAATTCTCATCAATTGTTGACCTATCTGATAAAAAAAAGGTAATAAGGAACTTTAATTC
>DAOVVY010000062.1 GCA_030636885.1 Candidatus Nanohaloarchaea archaeon | reverse complement strand
TATATCATATTACAAAAGATAAACTTCCTTTACAGGTAGAAACTTTAACAAAAACCAAAAATCTTTCATATAAAGTTATTTATTTTGCAAAAATTAAATATGATGTCAACAAAGAAACAAATACAATAATAAAAAAAGAATCTTTAGACGAATCCGATTATAAAACACTCAATAGTCTTTTGACAGAACAGGATAAACTTCTTAAGGATAATATGGATGGTTTAACTGATAAATTAAACGATGAAACTAAAAATCTAACATACAAAGAAATAGTCGAAAATACAGAAAAATATCAACTTCTTGAAAAGCACGCAGACAAATTAGAAGGTCTTGAAGGGACCTATAAGGAGGCAAAAAAAGAAGCCATTGCATCAGAGATAAAAGATAAAGATATTGAAATTGCTGATATTATTGATCTTAAAAACACAAATGACATTGATATAATTTCGGGTACTGAAAATAAAGGATTATCAAATCTTGAAACTCTCGCAAATGATACAGATCTTTTAGATTCACTTATTGATAAATATACAACTACACTTCAAAAAGAGCTTGACAGTGCAGAAAACAATAAATGTAATATATTATATTCAATAATCACCTATTCGCCCAATGACTCTACTAAAAAACAGATTGCCGAAACTATAAAAGATAACTTAATCGATGAAGAACTTAAATCATTGAAAAATGAAATATCTAAGTCAAATGATGATATTACTTCAAATAATTTGTTTGATGATGAAAATAAAGATATATTAGATACTCGAAAAAATATCATATCTGAAATTAATATGTTAAAAGAAAATGATATCAATATTGAAGATTCTGTATATGATGACCTTAAAAAAAGCGATGATGTCATAATTGAAAATATGGTTAATAATTTTATTACAGGAAATATAATTTATGCAGTTCATAACAAAGACATGTCTTTGGGAACTATATCTCTAAAAGATTTTTATGAAAATAAACAAATGATTTTTGACAATGATACAAGTGATGCCTTCTGTGATATAATTAAAGCGATGCCTCCTGTAGAAAAATTAAGCAAAATCCGGGGTATCAAAGGTGCTTTAGGACTAACAAAAAAAGAGATAAAAATTCCAAACAATTATCTTGCTGAAGCAATTTTAGAACTTATTAAATATCATAAAGGTGAAATTGCGGAATCTAAGTTATCTGGATTGTCAACAAAAATTAAACCAATTATAATGGAAAATATAAACAGTAACTCTGGAAATTCAGAAACCAACAGTGAAAATGCTTTACTTTCAAATAATATATTTAATCCTACAGAATCACCTTCAGATTATATCACTAAAAGGGATAAAGATAATTCACTATTTGATAAATTAGGCATTAGTGATATAGCAAAGAGTGAACAAGCAAGTAATATAGTTGGTGAGATTCAGAATTCAATTATACCTGATCATTCTGAAATGAAACATTTTGAAGAAAGATTGGTCGGTACATTAAAAGATCGCAATTTCATACAATCCGAAATAAGTGATGCTCCAGAGAATATCATATCTTATCTTGGTGCAATCGAAAAAGAATTTCCTCAATATACAGATGCAATTGAAAATATAATAAAACGTATAGAATCTGGCAATACTGAATTTATTTCTAAAAAAAGTAATTAAAATATGCACGAAATTCAGACTACAAAGATGTCATAAGACCTATTATTGATGATCTTAATAACAACGATTTTTCTTTTATCTTTGAAAAAGACAAGAAATAACTATTTGTAACTCCTAATTCATAACAACATTTATAAAGTTAAACGCCACTTATTATTTATTGTGATGATTATGGCAAGATTAAGTTATGTTCTGGTTGCTGAAGAATTAGGCCTTAAAGACGAGATTGTTGATGGGGTACCAATTACTGCAGATAATGTTCTGAGGGGTATTGTAACTGATTACAATGCAAACCTTGAAGCGAATGGTACACTAACAAAAGAGACCAAGATGTCTCTTAATAAGTTATATACTACTCTTATGGGTGATACTCAATTCTTAAGAGATAAAGAGCTTTACGAAACTTCAGATACTCAAAGAATTGCAGATCCTGCAACTGATGCAGCAATAGAAAATCTATTCGGACCAAACACACCTATGGGTGATGTTCCAGAACCAGTAGCATACACACCTAGAAAAATAGAATATGCTTATCCTGGAAGTCTTACTGGCGAAGAAAAAGAGATGTCTGCAGAAATTAGAAAATCTCAAATGGCAGATGCTAATGCTGCAATTGAAGAAATTGACAATTATCATGCAACTGGCATAGTCTCTGCAAAATTACAGAGTCTTGGTGCTGATGAGAATCTATTATCTGGTCCAATACAGCAAGAAGTGCCTCTTGATATAATTTATGGCTTTATGGATAAAGTTGATAGTTTATCCGATCTTGATGAAGTAGTTGCAACTGTAAAGAAATTTACAGAAGCGAACATTAAACACAATCAGATAGTTCCTGAAATATATCAACATAAGATTGATATTCTTTTGGATACTCATCACGGAAAATGAATCTTTACAAAGCTCTCGCAATAAAACAGGATTAAAATCTTTTTTTCTTTTTTTAATTACTTTCTCTTTTTTTGTATCTATTTTTTCTTAAAGACAAAACATATATTGTCTTCAATTACTGAAGATGAAATAGATACGATATGTTCCAAAATTAAGTAAACTTATCATTCATCTTCAAACAATCTCACATAAACAGATATATACCTTGAACAACCAATTACAGACATGGCTTTTACCGTAGACTTTCTCATCCAACGTCTTGAAGAGCAGGGCCTGTTCAACATAATCCTGCCACTGCTTCTAGTGTTTGCGATAGTCTATGGTATTTTGGGCAAGATACAATTGTTCAACAATGACAAGATTAATGCGATAATAGCCTTTGTTATGGGTATGTATGTGACCGTATTCTCTGAATTCGCGCTCTTCCTCACAAACATAACTGCTGGTGGCATGACGGTCCTTGTAGGTCTCTTATTTTTCTTGATGATAGTCGGATTCGGCTCATCATTGTCAGGCGGAAGCCCGACATCAGTATTGTCTGACCACAAGGATGCGATGACAATAGTCTTGATGCTCTTAGGTGGTATCATATTCGTCAACAGTGGCGGTCTTCTGATTCTCGGTGGATACGCAGTTAGGATAGGTCTTGCTGACGTATTCCAGTTGACAGGACTTTATGTCGCATTTGTTGTTGTAAAGAGTCTGTTGGGTGTGGGTAATAGCAGTTATAATACTATTAAGAAATTAGAGGATCGTTATAGGCAGATAGTAAGACAGATAGATGCATTGGGTACTGATGGGGATTCGCATGAAATAGAACGTCTTAACGCTGAAAAAAAGAAAATAATTGATAAAATGACAAAAAAAGGTGTAGATCCTAATCAGATAACTCGTATGGAAGGTGGTGATTCTATATTTAGGCGCAGATATGGTCGTTACGGAAGATACGGCTATGATGATTATTAATTACGAGTTCAAATAATCTGGTTTGAGAATCAATCAATAAACCTTTTTGATTTATAACTGACTTTCTCAGAAACATCCAGCATTGCATTGACAAGGTCTTTTATTGGTTCAACTGTCGCACCATACTGTTCTTTCAATATCTTATATGTTTCCTGTGCCGTTTCAAGACCTTTATCCGCACCATTTTTGACCAGGTTATAAATTGACACTGCATATTCTAATTTATCTTCTTTTGTCAAGTCATCATATCCATTTCTCATTGACCTGTAAAGTTCAGCGCCAACTTCACTGGCTTCTGATATGATGTGTCCAATCTCATGATTTAATATTGAATCGATGACCTTATTTCCAATATATTTTGAATATCCCGAATAATTATCAGTTTTATCTAGCCCAAATTCTTTAAGAAGTCCATTATCGTTAACATTGTATACAGTCTCAATAGTGTCTGTAACTTCATTATATATCTGCTCTGGATTAATGTACATAACCTTTTCATCTATATCAATTTCAGCAGTTTTAACATTCTTATCAAATTTTACATCAATATTTCTGGTTATTGGATTGTTATGGTTTCTCATCCTTTGGACTTTATTATCTATTGTAGTAACTACCTCTTTTTCATTCCACTTTTCGCCCAAAACACCAACACTGACAAACCCTACGCAGAACACTAAAAAAAGAAATACAATATCAATCATGATACTTATTGTATCATTCAGATTAATATATGTTTTATTAATACTGACCTTTCGTTTGAAACGAACAAGACCTAACCTTTTTTGACAAGCACACCGATATCTGTCCCAATCTCAAGCCATGCCCACGCCCAGATGATGGCCTCAAATGCGCGAACCATGTCTCCCTCATCAATAAAATGCTGTGTATCTGAAATATAGGCTTTAATGTTGACTAAGAATTCTTCACCTTTCTTGCCTACCGAATTAACTTCAGAAACCGCAATTTTACATTTCTCGGTCCATTTAGATGTCTCGCTCTCTAACTGTCCGTCAACACTCATAGAAATCAACTATTTTTTCTTGATTTTAGAAAGAAGTTTCTTCTTCTTTTGCATTTTGTTTCGTCGCATCTTATACTTACCCGAACCAGATACTTTCTTGTCAATATCATCCTCTTCATTTTTGATGATGCCGAGGATATAAGTAATTTTTTCTTCAAGTGCAAGTATCCTGCGCATACCAAGTACAATACCTATAAGTATCACGATTACAACTGCAATAAGATATATGTTCAAGTCAATTATCATAAACAACCACACTCTAATTTATCTTAAGAATAATATATAAGTATCTTTATGTTGATATCTTTTCAAGAAATTCCTCTTCAGAAAAGCTAAGTTTGGAAGGAACAATAATGCAATGTGGATGCTCACCGAAATCAACATTTTTCAATTCCTCTAAAGTCCCGTATCCAATCTTGCTTTTCTTACCCAGATGTGCACAAACGACAACCTTTGTTTCTAAAACAAGTATCTTCTTACCGACCTTAGTCTCAAGCTCATCCAGCACAGAGATCGCATCATTTGCGCTCATGCCAATATCTAAAAGAAGAAGTGTATGTGCTCCCGCCTGCAAGTTATCGCAGATATTATCATACGGTGATGTAGGGAAATAATTATCCTGTGGTTTAGGCAGACTCACGACCTTGCCGAACTTGTAAAGCGAAAGACCGCATTCGGCAATTGCAGTAAATATTGATGAAGAATGTATTATCTCAACATCAATTTTTTTCTCGCGCGCATCAAGTATAAGTCCTGTATGTGTGGTCGCAGACAACGGATCACCGCCTACAAGAAGGACCGTATCTTCAGTAAATGCAGACTCAATAATCTTCCCGCTTTCCTCAACCCCTGCCCTGTCAAGGACTTCAATAGTACTTCCTATAACGTTCTCAAGATATGCAATATCGATTACAAGCGGGCAGGTATAAAGCTCAATATAAACTTTTTTAGCGCTCTTACACGCCTCAATCCCGCGCAATGATATATCTTTCTCATCGCCGATACCAAGACCAATTAAG